>CAYULR010000129.1:0-1855 GCA_964445685.1 uncultured Algimonas sp. | reverse complement strand
ACGCGACAGGGTCGGGGCGCATCGATGGGAACCGGATGGGCTTTGCGCTGGAGTCGGGACGGATCAACGACATCGCCATCGTCGGCGGCGACGTCGATATTCCTCGCCTGACACCCAAGGGCGGGGACATTTTCATCACCGCCAATGCGGACGGCCCGCTCGCATCGCTGCTGGCCCTGATCAATCAGCCGCCATTCCAGTACATGGACAAGTACGGCGTAAAACCGGATGCCTTCGACGGATCGGCGGAAGTCACGCTCGAAATACGGCGGCCGCTGCTCGAATATTTCGACCAGGACCGCATTGAATATTCGGTCGATGGCCGCTTCGACAATGTCTCGGCCCCGTTCGAGATAGGCGGCTACCGGGCGGAAAATGGGAACGTCACGATCCGGGGTGGAAAAGAGGGACTGTTCGTTGACGGTCCCGTCGACATCGGCCCTTGGCGCGCCAACCTCTCCTGGGCGGAACGCTACGGACAGAACGGAGAACCCACGCGTTACCGCGTTTCCGGCCCGCTCGATGTACGGACGCTGGATGCTTTCGGCTTCGGGGTGAGGGAATATCTTGGCGGGACGCTCAATGTCGATCTGGAAGCGTCCGGGAAGGGACTGAACATCGAAGACGGTCTGATGACGGTCGGCCTTCAGGAGGCCGAATTGGCCTTCGGGTCTGTCTGGGCCAAGCCGGCAGGCGTGCCGGGTCAAGTGACCACTGTGCTGCAACGGCAAGACGGAACGCTGAGCATCCCCCGCATGGAGATGACGGCGCCCGGGCTTGATATCGCCGGATCGATATCGCTCACGGACAGCTTGGCGCTCGACGCGTTGCGTCTGGATCGGGCCAGGGTGGAGGGCCTGATCGACGGGCGTGTCGTGCTGTCGCGCGATCCGGAACAGCGGCGTTTGATGCTAGATGCGAACGGCCCGAAGCTCAATGTGTCCGACTTCGTCATGGCCGCGATCGAGGACCGCTCCGGCGGCCCGTCCGGATTGGCGCTTTCGGTCGATGCGACCTTCGGCGAGATCATGATGGGGCCCGGCTACCCTATTCAGGACGCATCCTTAGTCTACCGCAGTGACGGCCAATCGGTCACGCGTATGGCGCTGAAAGGACTGAGGCCAGGCGGAGCGCTCGATTTCGACCTGACCGAAGCGGAGGGCGACACCCGCGCCGTGTCGCTAGACCTGCCCGACGCGTCGGCCGCGGCGAGCGCCTTTCTGGGACTGTCGTCCATTCGGGGCGGCAGCCTGCGCGTCGATGCGACACTGCCCGCGCCAGGGTCCGAAGCGCCAATCCTCGGCCGGTCGGTGGCGAAGGACTTCACCCTGAACAATGCTCCATTCCTCGCACAAATCCTGCAGCTCGCATCGCTGGCGGGGTTTGTGGAAGCCCTGTCCGGAGAAGGGCTCGGCTTCAACGAGCTGTCCTTCGACTTCGGGTTGGCGGACCAGGTCCTGTCCGTTCGCGAAGCGAAGCTGCAAGGCTCCGCCATAGGCATGACGGGAGACGGCGACATCGACCTTGGGGCCAAGTCGCTCGATTTCAGCGGGACGCTCGTACCTGCCTACACGGCCAATTCCATACTGGGGGACATTCCCGTTCTGGGTGATCTGTTCGTGGGGCGCGACGGGGAAGGGGTCTTCGCCGTCACCTATTCCGTCGAAGGGCCGTTCAGCAACGCGCTCATTGCGATCAACCCGCTCTCCGCGCTGACGCCTGGGTTTATCCGAGGCATCTTCCGCGAGAACCGGGAAGAATTGCCCGCCGGCGCAACGCCGTCGGAGGGGGCTGGGAATTTGCCCGCTACGCTACGCAGCAAGGCATGGCGCTTCTTGCCGACGGAGAGTTTCAC
>CAYULR010000128.1:144-7305 GCA_964445685.1 uncultured Algimonas sp. | reverse complement strand
GGGAAGTGAACCGCTTTATTGCCTGCCGCCCGGCGGTCGAAGCGGGCGAACGCTTGGGCTTTCTGCCCGGTGATCTGAACGAGAAGGTCGATCCTTACATGCAGCCGATCTGGGACGCGCTGCACATGGTGCTGGGCCGCGACGAGGTGGACCGCCGCCGCGCCGCCGGCGACATCGAGGTCGCGCCGCTGGCCTTCATGCGCGGGCGCACATTGTCGGACGCCTTCGTCGTCATCGACGAGGCGCAGAACGCGACCGTGTCGCAGATGAAGATGGTGCTGACGCGCCTGGGCGAGCGGGCCAAATACGCCGTCACGGGCGACCCGTCCCAGACCGACCTGCCCTATAGCCAGCCATCGGGCCTGGCGCATGCGCTGAACATCCTGTCGGGAATCCGCGGCATCGGCCAGATCCACTTCAAGGGCGCGGACGTGGTCCGTCACCCGCTGGTTGGCAAGATCGTCGACGCCTACGAGTCCGACGGCCCGACCCGTGCGGTCAAGCCGGGCGAGGCGGACGGCGTGGCCAAAACCCTGGCGCGCGGCGTGGAGACGTCCGAAGAGGAATAGCCTCCCGCAGGCGCATGGACTTAAACACGTTAAAACCGGCCTCGCGCTTTATTAACCGCGAGCACGGTTTTTGGGCGCGGGCTCTTTTTTCCATGACCGTGGAGCGCGCAGGATGCGCGCGGCTTTCGTAGCAAGATGGACCTTGCGGATACTGTGTCCGCTGCTCCCACTTCGCCTTCGAAAGGTCCTCCATGTCAAAGAAAGCCCTCCTGTTCGGTTCCATCGGATCGGTCGCCGAAACGTCCGATATCCAGCGCCGCGCCTACAACTCCGCGCTGCGCGAGAACGGCGTGGACTGGGAGTGGTCACCGGAGACCTACTCCGAACTTCTCGCTTCCGCCGGTGGCAAGGAACGGCTGCAGCTCCTGTCCTCCGCCACGGGCGCGAACCTCACGGACGAGGCCATCGACGCCATCCACGCCCGCAAGACCGAGATCGCCTGCGACGAAGTCCGCAATAGCGGCCAGGTGGGCCTCCGCCCCGGCGTGGCCGCGCTGGCCAAGGCCGCCCGCGACAAGGGCATGAAGCTGGGCTTCGTCACGACGACCTACCGCCCCAACGTGGACGCGCTGCTCTCCGTCGCCGGAGACGATCTGTCCGAGGACGACCTGGACGTCATCGTGGTGCGCGAGGATGTGGCCAGCGGCAAGCCGTCGCCGGATGCCTACCACCATGCGCTGAGCCAGATGGGCCTGTCGCCCGAGGACGTCATCGCCGTGGAGGACACGCAGAACAGCGTCATGTCCGCCAAGCGCGCGGGCCTGACGGTCGTCGCCACGCCGGGCGCGTTCACGGCCGGGCAGGACACGTCCGAAGCCGACCTGACGC
The DNA here is from genome assembly GCA_964445685.1 of uncultured Algimonas sp. Taxonomy (GTDB): domain Bacteria; phylum Pseudomonadota; class Alphaproteobacteria; order Caulobacterales; family Maricaulaceae; genus Litorimonas. The sequence continues at coordinate 5,908 of CAYULR010000128.1, read as the reverse complement.
TGGACGCGCTGGGCGACCGCGACACGGTGGACAGCCGCGTCATGGACCTGATGGACGCATAGGCCCATGCAGACCCGCCGCCTCGCCCCGTTCGGCCTCGAAGTCACGAATGCCTGCTTCGGGGCGCTGAGCGCGCGCGACGCGGCGTCGTTGCGCGGCCTGCTGGGCGAGGCGCGGGTCGCGGTCTTCCGCGACCAGTCGCTCGATGACCGCGACTTCGCCGGAGCGCTCTCAGCGCTGGGCGAGATGATGTTCACGGACGGCGAGACACCCGTGCCGGACGTGCCGCAGCTGAACATCGTTACCAATGTGGGCCGCACGCGACGCCCCAGGAGCGTCTTCCACACCGACACCAGCTATGTCGCGCAGCCCCCCGCCTTCACCGCCCTTCGCGCCGTGCAGGTGCCGGCGTCCGGCGGGGCGACCCTGTTCTCCGACCAGGTCGCCGTGCTGCGCGCCCTGCCCGCCAAGGTGCGTTCCAAGCTCGAAGGGCGGCGCATCCGCCACGCCTACGGGACCGACACGCTGCCCGAAGAAGAAGCGTGGCACCCCGCACTGCGCCGTCACCCGGAAACGGGCGAAGCGGCGCTCTACCTGTCCACGCCGGAGCGTTGCGACGCGATCAGCGACACGGAGAACGGCGAGGCCAGGCGCGCCATACGCCTGCTGTACCAGCGGTCCTGCCGCGCGGCGAAGCTCTACCGCCACCGCTGGCGCGCGGGCGACGTGGTGATCTGGGACGGGCGGCTGACGCTGCACCGCGCCGATCACAGCGCGGTGGTCGGGGACCGCACATTCCACCGCGGCATGGTGCGCGGAGAAAGGCCCATTCCCGCATGACCCTTTCCATCCTCACCCTGGTCGGGGCGTCCACGACGCCGGAACTGGCCGAACTGTCCGAACTCTATGCGCGCGGCGCGGTCGACGCGCTGGACGCGGACTACCATTTCACCACGCTACACCTGTCCCCGGACGGGGCGTGGCGTCTGATCGAGGGGCTGTCGGCGGAGACGCTGCGCCTCGCCACGCCCATGAGCTTTGCCGAAGTCGTCTGCGAGCTGGCGAACCGGCGCTTCGACATCGGTCTGCCGCAAATGTTCTGCCACCACGGCATGACGGCGGGCCGGGCGCTGTTCGAGCTGCTGGACCTGCCCTTTATCGGCAACGCGCCCGTGGCGATGGGCCTGACCGCCGACAAGGCCATGGCCCGCGCGGTCGTGTCGGCCGCCGGCGTGCGCGTGCCCCAGGGCGTGCGGGTGCAACCCGGCGAGACGCCCGGAGACCTTCCGCCCCTGCCCGTCATCGTCAAACCCGTGGCCAGCGACAATAGCGACGGGGTCAGCCTGGTGCGGGAGGCAAGCCAGCTGAAAGCCGCGCTGCAGACAGCCTTCGCCGAGGGCGGGGACGCGCTGATCGAAACCTTCATTCCGCCGGGCCGCGAACTGCGCTGCGCCGTGATCGAACGCGAAGGCCGCCTGCAGGGGCTCCCACCCGAGGAATATCCCGTCAATACTGAGCGCCCCGTGCGCACCAAGGCCGACAAGCTGGGGCAGGACGATGACGGCGCGCTCGCGCTCATGGCGAAGACGCAGGACGCCGCCTGGATCATCGCGGCCGACGACCCGGTCATCCCGGAGCTCCACGCGGCAAGCCTTGCCGCCTACCGCGCGCTGGGCTGCCGCCATTACGGCCTGTTCGATTTCCGCGTGGACGACCAGGGCCAAGCCTGGTTCCTGGAGGCCGGGCTCTACTGTTCCTTCTCGCCGCAAAGCGTGGTCATCGCCATGGCGGAGGCGGCCGGGATCACGCTGGCGGAGCTGTTCGAGGGCTTCGTCGCGGACGAGTTGCCGCCCGTCGAGCTTCCCCTGAAGAGCGCGGCGCGACCCGTTGTCATCGAGGCTGTCTAAGTCGCGCCGGGCCCTCTATAGGCGCGCCATGACCAACCCCGCACAAATCGCCCTCTCATGAGACTCGCTTTCTTCGGAGACGTGGTCGGGCGCGCGGGGCGCAAGGCGGTGAGCGACCATCTGCCGGGCCTTCGCAAGCGGCTGGGCCTGGACGCCGTCATCATCAATGCGGAGAACGCGGCCGGAGGCTTCGGCATCACGGCGGGCACGGCGCAGCACCTGTTCGATGCGGGCGCGGACGTTCTGACGCTGGGCAACCACACGTTCGACCAACCGCAGGGCATCCCGCTGATCGACAACGAACCGCGCCTGCTGCGCCCGGCCAACTATCCGCCGGGCACGCCGGGGCGCGGCGCGAACCTGTACGATGTGAACGGCTACCAGATGCTGGTGGTCAGCCTGCACGGCCGGGTCTTCATGGACGCGTTGGACGATCCGTTCGGCGCGGCCGAGCGCGAACTGGCCGCCGCGCCGCTGGGCGAAGTGGCGGACATCGTGGTGGTGGACATGCACGCCGAAGCCACGTCCGAGAAGAACGCCATGGGCTATTTCTGCGACGGGCGGGCGAGCCTGGTCGTGGGATCGCACCAGCACGTACCCACCGCCGACACGCGCATCCTGCCGCAAGGCACGGCCTACCAGACGGATGCGGGCATGTGCGGCGACTATGATTCCATCATCGGCATGGAAGTGGACGAACCGCTGCGCCGGTTCACCACGCGCATGCGGTCAGGCCGGTTCGAGCCCGCGACCGGGCCGGGCACGCTGTGCGGCGTCTTCGTGGAGACCGGACCCGGCGGCCTGGCCGTGCGGACGGAACCGATCCGCGTGGGCGGGCAACTGGCGGAGCAGATTCCCGTCGTCTAGGCCGCGACAGTCAGGCCAAAAGCCTGGCAGCTCGTCCAAGACAGCTCCCTGACTGCATCTTCACGTCCCGTTCGGGTTTGGCGTGGCAGTAGGCGCGCATGACACGTTTTGCTTCCCTGACCGCGCTGGCCCTGCTGATGGCCGTCCCGGCCTCTGCCGACATTTTCGAAACGGCCGCCACCAACCGTGCCTCCGGCGCGACTGACACGCCCGCGAGCGTGCCTTACGTCCACACGGCCACCGTGACCGTGTCGGGACGCGAGGGCGATACGGTGCAGGCGCCCGTTACGGCGCGCCTTCGCATCGATCCCAGCCAGCCGTCCGGCGAGCGGGTGAGCGTCCTGTCGCGCAGCGATTCGGACGCGGAAGAAATCGACAATGCCATCGCCGACCTGATCGAGCAGATCGAGAAGAACGACCTGGAGGACCAGCGCGACGGCTTCTGGTGCAGCGCGCGCGACCAGGGCGAATTCGCCGTCACGCCCGCCAACTACACCGTGCTGGGCGAAGCGGACGGGATCGTGCGGTTGGAGCCCACGCCGGACCGGCGCGTGCAGCTGATGATGGGCGAGGACGACCTGGACGATCTGGACGGCCAGGAGCGCGGCATCGCCAAGCGTCTGGCCGACCGGCTGGAGGGCGAACTGCACCTCGATGCGTCCGACGGCCAGATGCGCGGCATGGCCTTCCGCATGACGGAGCCGCTGCGCGTGATGCTCATCGCCAAGGTCAAGGAGATGGACGTCGCCGTGGAGTGCGACCGCGCGCCCAACGGATACCCTTACGTGTCGCGCTTTTCTATGCACGTCACGGCCGGTGCCTTCGGCCGCGACATGGTCAACGACATGGAGATCGTCGTGGACGATCTGACGCCCAATGAAGTGACCAACTAGGCGACATCGGGCTCACGCTTGAACACGCCGAGCGGGTTACGCAGCAGCGCGGCCAGCGTGTCGCGCCGCATCGCCAGCATCACGATCTGGGACAACCAGACCAGGACGGCCATCACGAAGAGCAGCCCGCCATCATTGTTGGGGTCGATGCCCAGCGGCGTGAAGAGGTGGAAGCTGACCGCGCCCGTCATCACGCCCAGCGCGATGAGGTTGCCCAGCACGCCCAGTTTGCGGAACGCCGTGAACAATCCGAGGATGAGCAGGACGGACGCGACGAGTTCCGCCGTGCCGATCACATATTGCGAGAAGATGCCCGTCTTGTCGAAGACGCCGCTTGCGCCGAACCCGGTCGCCCAGTCGTCGAGCTTGCCGAAGATGGTCTGCGTTTCGGGCGCGTCGGTGAATTTGAACCGCAGACTGTCGAGGAAGATGGCGGCGCTGAAGAGCGTCAGGCCGACGGGCAGGTATTTTTTAATGAACGACATGGGTTATCCCTTCAGGAGGTTTTCCACGGCGGATACCGTGGCGCGCCGGACCGAATCAAGTTCGGCGCGGCTGGGTTTCATGCGGCTGCGAACGCGCAGGCCCGTATAGGTGGTGAGCGCGAGGCGGGCGGCGTCGCGCAACGAAGCGTCGGAAGCGTCCGGGGCGTGGCGGCCGAACAGTGAGACCAGCCCGCCTTCCAGGGCGGCAAACCCGTCGCCGACCATCATGTCGATGTCCGGCGCGCGGCCCAGCCCGTCCGCGGACGTGTTGCACAGGAAGCACCCGCGCGCATCGTCCTGGCCGTGCACGTCGTCGGCTGGACCGGAGAGGAGCTGGTCGAGCTTTTCCATCGGGTCGGAGCCGTCATCCGCGCCGAGCCAGTCCGCGCCGACCTTGACGGTCTGGCGGTGGTAGCGCTGGAGCGCCGCCTCGAAGAGGGCATCTTTGCCGCCAAAGCTGTTGTAGAGCGAGGATTTCGACAGGCCCGTCGCGGAGGTGATGTCCGACATGGACACGCCGTCATAGCCGCGCGCCCAGAACAGATCCGCGATTTGTTCGATCACGCGGTCGCGGTCGAACAGCGCCGGACGGCCGCGCTTGGCGGTCGCCTGAGCCGGAGAGGATGCGGGAGAAGATATGGGAGCAGGAGCCGTCATTACAGGTCCGCCCCGCCCCACAGCTTGCTGTAGGCTTCGCAATGGACCAGCACGGAGGCGTAGTCGGACAGGCTCACGCCCTCGGGCAGCACATATTCCTGCGCGCCCTTGTTGGAGGCGAGCTCGCCCAGACGGATGGATCCGGACACGGCATTCGACCCGGTCGCGTCCGAGACGGAACGCGGCGACAGGAAGACCTTCAGGTCGGGGCCGTTCTTGGTGCGGAAGTCCTCGGAGAAGACCAGCACGGTGCGTTCGCCGCGCCGCTCAACACGCACGTCGCCCTTCAGAGAGACGCTCTTCTTCTGGAACGCAATTGGCGTGACCTGGGCGGGAGCGGAGACGGCGGCGACCGGTTCCGCCGCGTGGGCCTGGGCGGAGAACATGGTCGTGGCGCAGAGCGCCGCGCCCAGCGCGGCGGCGGGGTAGAGCACGCTGATCGCGGCGAGGGTCGCGACGCGGGCGCGGATGTTCCGGGAGAGAGCGGTCTGGCTTGTCTGGGCCTGGGTTTGGGTTTGGGTTTGGGTTTGGATCGGGGTCATTGTCTGGGTCTTTCGGGAAGGAAGGGGGAGGCCGCGCCTTAGGCGTAGAGGCCGCCGCCGGAGTTCATCAGCAGGACCGCCATGGCCACGGACAATCCGCCCAGCAGGGCGAAGGTGAACAGATGGGAGAGTGTGTGGTCGCGGGACATGGGGGTCTCTTTTCGTTTCGCGGGATCGTTGCGTCCCGTTGCAAGCCTCAGACCATAACCGGACCACTCGTTCCAGTAACTTGTCTTCACGTCCGCTCACGCCCGCGTGAGAGACCCAAGAGCCTCCCGTGAGGACCACTCCACGACACCGGTGAAGGCGACGCCACGATAGCTGTGAAGGCGACGCCTTGCCGCCGCGCGACGCCGCCGCTAGAGGGACCGCTCGACATTCTCCTGATAAGCAAGACGACGAGGTTCCCATGG
>CAYULR010000128.1:0-134 GCA_964445685.1 uncultured Algimonas sp. | reverse complement strand
AACATCCAGCACCGCAAGGGCCGGCAGGACAAGCTGCGTTCCAAGCTGTTCGCCAAACTCTCCAAGGACATCGCCGTGGCGGCCAAGATGGGCGGCGGCGACCCGGACATGAACCCGCGCCTGCGTCTGGCCAT
>CAYULR010000127.1:0-7313 GCA_964445685.1 uncultured Algimonas sp. | reverse complement strand
TGGTAGGGGGAGAGGGACTTGAACCCCCAACCAACCCGTTATGAGCGGGTGGCTCTAACCAATTGAGCTATCCCCCCACGGCGCCCTCTTCGCGAAGAGATGCGGCCGCTAGGCGAGCAGCCGTCTAACGCAGTCCGCCCAACCGTCCAAGAGCGTCTTGCGCTTCTGTGCAGACATATCCGGCGCAAAGCGGCGGTCGAGCGCCCAGCGGTCGGCGAGCGTGTCCAGGCTGTCCGCCATGCCCGCGCCGACCATGGCCAGGTACGCCGCGCCCATGGCGGTGGTTTCCAGCACGACGGGCCGCTCCACCGGCAGGTCCAGCACGTCCGCCAGGTGGCCGACCATCCAGTCGTTCGCCACCATGCCGCCGTCCACGCGCAGACTCTTCGGGTGCGCCCCATCCTTTGCCATGGCGTCGAACAGATCGTGCGTCTGGTAGACCACGCTCTCGACCGTGGCGCGCACCACGTGGTCGCGCCCCGTGTCGCGGGTCAGGCCGAACAGCGCCCCGCGCACGTCCGGGTCCCAATAGGGCGCGCCGAGCCCGGTGAAGGCGGGAACAAGGTAGACGCCCTGATTGCCGTCCAGCCCCTCGCAGATGGCTTGGGTCTCGGCGGCGGTCTCGACCATCTGCATCTCGTCGCGCAGCCACTGCACGCCCGCGCCCGCAATGAAGATGGAGCCTTCCAGCGCGTAGGTCACCTGGCCGTCGATGCGGTAGGCGATGGTGGAGAGCAGCTTGTTCTTCGACGTCAGGCACTCCGCCCCCGTATTGAGGATGACGAAGCAGCCCGTGCCGTAAGTCGACTTGATATCGCCGGGCGACAGGCAGAGCTGGCCGATGGCAGCCGCCTGCTGGTCGCCCGCCACGCCGCGGATCGGAATGCCGTTCCAGGCCCCGAAGTCGCCGATGCAGTCGCGTACCTCGGGCAGGCCCGCTGCGGGCACGCCGAACAGGGCCAGCAATTCCTCGTCCCAGCGGTCCTCGCGGATATTGTAAAGGTTCGTGCGCGACGCATTAGTGGCATCCGTTGCGTGGACATTGTCCTTTCCGGGGCCGCCCGTCAGCCGCCAGACCAGGAAACTGTCCACGGTCCCGAAGCAGAGTTCGCCTGCCTCCGCGCGCGCCCGCGCGCCGACCACATGATCGAGAATCCAGGCGATCTTGGTGGCGCTGAAATAGGGGTCGTGCAGCAGGCCCGTCTTGGCCGTGAGCTGTGCGACCGGCAGGGCCTGGGCGAGGTCGCGGCAACGCGCGGCCGTGCGGCGGTCCTGCCAGACGATGGCGTTGTAGACCGGCTCGCCCGTCTCGCGGTCCCAGACGAGGGTCGTCTCGCGCTGGTTGGTGATGCCGATGGCGCGCGGCGCGTGGCCGTTCGCGTCGCACCAGTCGCTGCAGTCGGTCAGCGTGCGCAGGGTCGTGTTCCAGATCGCTTCGGGATCGTGTTCCACCCAGCCATCGTCGGGGTAAATCTGCGGGAACTCCTGCTGCGCGGAATGGAGGATCGCGCCGTCCGCGCTCACGACCAGCGTCCTCGAACTCGTCGTGCCCTGGTCGATGGATAGGATTACGTCAGCCATGGCCTCAGGACTAGGCGCGCCACATGCGCGCGGCAAGCGCGGCGTCGTTGCGACGGCGCGGGCAAGCCGCTACGCACCCCGACATGGAAGGCTGGCCCATACCGTTCTGGGGGTTCGTGGAGACGTTTGCGGGTCTCTCCGCGATCATCATTGCGCGCTATTTCGCCATCGTCGCGCCCATCCACTGGGCCTTGTGGCAGCGCACGCCCAACCCCGACAAACCCAGACGCGCCGTGCGTCTGTCGCGGCGCGACCCCACGCGCGCGACCATCACCAACGAAATCCGCCTGTCGGTCATCAGCGCCTTTATCTACGCCCTGCCCGCCGCCGTGGTCATCGAGATGTGGAAGCAGGGCGGCACGGCCGTCTATGGCGGCCTGCCGAGCGGACTGTCCGAATGGCTGTGGCTGCCCGCCAGCGCCGCCATCTACCTGTTCGCGCAGGATACGTGGTTCTATTTCAGCCACCGGCTGATGCACCACCCGAAGCTGTTCAAGCACACCCATGCGGGCCACCACCGCAGCGTCCAGCCCACGCCGTGGGCGAGCTTTTCATTCGACCCCGTCGAGGCCGTCAGCATGGCGTGGCTGCTGCCCGTCATGGCGCTGATCGTGCCCATTCATTGGGCGACGGCGTTGGTGATCCTGATGCTGATGACGGTGAACGCCGTGTTCAACCATGCGGGCTGGGAGGTCTATCCGAAACGCTGGATCGAAGGATGGTGGGGCCGCCACGTCATCACGGCGAGCCACCACAATCTGCACCACACGAAGTTTTCCGGAAATTACGGGCTGTACTTCCGGTTCTGGGACAAGGTGATGGGAACGGACCGGGGGCTTGTCGGCGAAGTCGCGGCGAAACCGAAGGCGGTTCCGGTCGCGGCGGAGTAGGCCAAGGCGCTGTCCCCGGCATTCATTGCCGGGGCCTCCATCGGGATATGTCCCACGCGGACTGGCCCAACTGTTGGCAAGACAAGCCAGAGACCCCGGCAATGAATGCCGGGGACGTCGCTAGGACTTGGGAGGGCGCGGCACGAAACTCGACGTCCGCGCCACATATTCCCGGTAGGCCGGCCGTTTCTTCAAGCGCCGCTCCAGCAGGTCCCGTCCGGACACACGCAACAACAGCACCGTCATCAGTCCCGGCCCGAACACGCCGACCCAGCCCCACGGCGCCTGGCAGGCCGCGATGAATATCCCCCACCACAGCAGCGCATTGCCGAAATAGTTGGGATGGCGCGTCCACGCCCACAGGCCCGTATCCAGCACGGGTTTGTCCTCGTACGGTCCGTCATAGTCCGCATTGCGGCGCAGGAACGCGGTCAGCTGCGCGTCGCCGATCGCCTCGAACAGCACGCCCGCCAGCCAGACCGCCGCGCCGATGACCGCAAGCGGGCCGAGGCCCATCCCCTTGCCATTGGCGACCGCGATCCAGACCGGGGCCGAAACGAGCAGGATCAGCAGCCCCTGCCCCCAATAGATGGACAGCAGCGCGCGCACCCGCCAGCGCATCTCCGGCAGGCCGGAGCGTTTGCGCATGGCGACGTAGCGGCCGTCCTCGCCGTGACCCAGATTGCGCTTCGCCAGGTAGAGCGTCAGCCGCAGCCCCCACAGGATCGGCATGAGCGTCATCAGCCAGACATAGGGCGACACGCCGCCCGAAAACCGGCCGCTCGCCAGGTAAAGGCAGGTCAGGCCCACCAGCGTGAACCCGAACCCCCAGAAGATGTCGATGATCGAGGCGTCGCGCATCTTCAGGCTGATCAGCCAGACGAGGCTCACGCCCCCGAAGACTATGACGGCGACGTGGGCGAGGTAGACGAGAGCGAGCATGGGGCGTTGATAACCCGGATCAAGCCCGGCGCATAGCGCCGAGCCTTATGGAGCGTCACAGGCCTGTTTAGAGCGCCTTGCGGAAGGTGACCTTGTCGTCGCCCGCCTCCCAATAGTCGCGGATGCGGGCTTCTTCCGCATAGCCCTGCTTGCGGTAGAACTTCCGCGTCGCCGCGAAGCCCGGCACACCGGACGTGTCCGCGATCAGGATACGGGCTCCGGCCTTCTTGAGCTCCCCTTCGAGGTGACGGGTCAGGGCCGCGCCGACGCCTGTGCCTTGCACCGCGCGGCGCACGCCGATGGCGAGCATGTTCCAGCTCCCGTCGGTCAGCGGCTCGGCTTGGGCGTAGCAGAAGGCGATGGGCTCGCCGTCCGCCAGCGCGGTGAACCAGAGGGCGGGCGGGTCGCCTTGCAGCGAGCCGCGCCACATCCCCTCCAGCATGTCCGGGGGAAAGAGTTCCGTCTCCTCCAGGACGCGCCGGAGCGTGGGAAGGTCAGGGGCGGCGGTCGGCCGTATTTCAGGCAGTGGGTTTTTCATCTTGGGTGACTTTCATGTCGTCGACTGATCGAACAGTCATGCACCTGCCGCTCCGCGCGGGAGCGTGTTTCGTCATGGCAGGCTGTAAGTGCAGGCCCGCAGTGCGAGCCTGGGTGAGATTGGCGCGACCTCGAGAAAAGGTGGCTAGGCGGTTTCCACAATCGTGGACATGAAATCTCCAAGCCCGCAACGGACATGTCCGGGCTGCCCTTTCGCGCTAGACCCGCCCGCCCCCGCCCGCAAGGCTTTCCTTTTCCTACCTTTCCGCGCGGTTTGTGGCATGAGGCCCCAAAGGGAACCGACCACCATGCCGACACCAACCTCTCTGACGCCCGTTCTGCAGACCGGCGGCATCGACCAAGCCATCAACCGCGCGGTCCAGCCCGTCACCGACGCGCTGTCGGCCTTTATCTTCTACTCGGTGAAGATCGGCGAGGCGGAGCTGCCGCTGATCGTGCTGTGGCTGATCATCGGCGCGGCCTTCTTCACCGTCTATCTGGGCTTCATCAACTTGCGGGGCTTCCGCCACGCCATCCGCATCGTGAGCGGCAAGGAGGATGCAGACCACGGCCGGGAGGCGGGCGAGATCAGCCACTTCCAAGCCCTCACGGCCGCAGTCTCCGGCACGGTGGGCATCGGCAACATCGCCGGTGTCGCCATCACCATCTCCATCGGCGGGCCGGGCGCGATCTTCTGGCTGATCATGGCCGGGTTGCTCGGCATGACGACCAAGTTCGTGGAATGCACGCTGGGCATGAAGTACCGCGTGGTCGGACCGGACGGCGTAATTTCCGGCGGGCCGATGTACTACCTGCAGGCCGGGCTGGAGAAGCGCGGCTGGCCGAAGATAGGGCGCTTCCTCGGCCTGTTCTACGCGGTGAGCATCGTCATCGGCTGTCTGGGCATCGGCAACATGTTCCAGAGCAACCAGGCCTACGGGCAGCTGCTCTACGTCACAGGCGGGGAGACCGGACCGCTGGCCGGGCGCGGCTGGCTGGTGGGGATCGGCATGGCCGTGCTGGTCGGTGCGATCATCGTGGGCGGCATCAAGTCCATCGCCAACGTGACGGGCAAGCTCGTGCCGTTCATGGTGGGCATCTACATCGTCGGGGCGCTGGTCGTCATCGGCCTGAATGCGGGCGAGATCCCGCGCGCCGTCGCCGCCATCGTGACCGGCGCATTCAGCCCCTCCGGCGTGGCGGGCGGCTTCCTCGGCGTCATGATCATCGGCTTCCAGCGCGCGGCTTTCTCCAACGAAGCGGGCATCGGTTCCGCCGCCATCGCCCACTCCGCCGCACGGTCCGAAGAACCGCTGACGCAAGGCTTCGTCAGCCTGCTGGAGCCCTTCATCGACACGGTCGTGATCTGCACGCTGACGGGGCTGGTCCTTGTCACGGCCTTCCCCACGGAAGTCCTGATGGGCGGCGGGCTTGCGGGGATCGAGCTGACGTCCGCCGCATTCGCGCAGTCCATCGGCTGGTCGCCCGTGCCGCTGTCGCTCGCCGCCGTACTGTTCGCCGTCTCCACCATGCTGGCCTGGGCTTATTACGGCACGCGGGCGTGGATCTACCTGGTCGGGGACGGCCAAGCCAAGGCCAACGCGTTCCGCCTGGTCTTCTGCGCGTTCATCGCCCTCGGCGCGGCGATCCAGCTGGACGCGATCCTCGGCTTCGCGGACGCGCTGATCTTCGTCATGGCCATCCCGAACATTGCGGGGCTCTACATCATGGCGCCGGAGGTGAAGGCGGATTTGAAGGAATATTGGGCGCGTAGCGAATAACGGACAGCCCTTTGGCTGTCCGTAGCGCAGCGCCGACCCGCAATGCGGGTCGGACCGCACGGCTATGCCGTGCGGAACTCCGCTATCGTCCGTTCACGGGACGGTCGATCAGAGATGCTCCGTACTTCCGTAAGGGAGAGATGCCGAACGTAATGAGGCGGAGGGGGACAGCGAAAATCTGTCGCGCCAGCGCCCTTCTACAAACGGTTACGAATTATCCTCCGCCGCTCCACCGAACTCGGAATCCCCAGCGCGTCGCGGTATTTCGCCACCGTGCGCCGTGCAATGTCGATCCCGTGCGTGCGGAGCAGTTCCACGATCCGGTCGTCCGACTTGACCGACTTCGTGTCCGTCTCCTCGTCGACGAGGCTCTGGATGCGGTGGCGCACGGCTTCGGCGCTGTGGCCTTCGCCGCCCGACGTGGAATTGATCGCGGCGGTGAAGAAGAACTTCAGCTCGACCGTTCCGCGCGGCGTGGACATAAACTTGCCTGAGGTGACGCGGCTGACCGTGCTTTCGTGCATCTGGATCGCCTCGCTGACGTCCTTGAGCTTGAGCGGGCGCATATGGTCCACGCCGTAGGCGAAGAAGGCGTCCTGCTGGCGGACGATCTCGCCCGCCACTTTCAGGATGGTGCGGGCGCGCTGGTCGAGGCTCTTGACCAGCCAGCTGGCGTTCTGCGCGCATTCGGACAGGAACTCGCGCGCCTGCGGGCTGTCGCCGGACGCGGCCTTGATCTCGCGGTAGTAGCGCTTGTTGACCAGAACGCGCGGCAACGTGTCGGAGTTCAGCTCCACCGCCCAGCCGCCTTGGGGCGTCTCGCGCACGAACACGTCGGGTTCCAGCCCCGAGACCGTGCCCGTGCCGTAGGCGAAGCCCGGCTTGGGGCTGAGCGTGCGCAGGTGCAGCACGCGCGCCTTGAGATCGTCCAGAGGAATGCCGCAGACCTTCGCCAGCTTGGAGAGGTCATGCCGGGCCAGCAGGTCGAGATTGTCGAGCAGCGCCATGTTGGGCGCGTCCAGCCGGTCGGTTTCGGCCAGCTGCAGCGACAGGCATTCCGACAGGGACCGCGCGAACACGCCCGTCGGTTCCAGCGTCTGCAGCTGCGTGATGACCGACGCGATGCGCGCGGACGAAACGCCGAGCGACAGCGCCAGGCTTTCGGATTCTTCGCGCAGATATCCCGCATCATCGAGCAGACCGAGCAGGTAATCCGCAACCGGACGGTCCGCCGACGACAGACTTAAATGCGCGAATTGTTCCCGCAGATGATCGTGTAGCGTCACTTCGGCAACCGCACTTGCGGCAATATCAAAACCTTCAGACACGGGACCCCCCGCACCAGAGGCTTTGGAAAAATCAGTAGAGCCACCGACATCGACGCCGGAGCCCGTGCTCATATTTGTCATTGCTTCGGCGGGACTATCATCAGAGGTACTGTGAGCGGGCGCATCCAGTTCGTTTTGCGCCGCGCCCGGTTCGTTCATTTGCAAACTTGCGTCCGGCATTGCGGCTTCGGACACGTCTTCACCGCGACGGTTCTCTTCGCCAGTTCCGCGTTCAAGCAGAGGGTGTTTTTCAA
>CAYULR010000126.1:0-7336 GCA_964445685.1 uncultured Algimonas sp. | reverse complement strand
GTTCGTTCTGAGCCAGAATCAAACTCTCAGGTTGAGAGCGTCTGACCGTCACATTCTATCACTGACGTTGTAAGGCCGAAGCCTTACAGCGTTTGTGCGTTTCAAAGAAATCACGAGTACCTAATCGTATCTGCCTAAACAGACCGACCAAGCGATCGTAACTTCATGAAAAGAAACGTCTGTGACGTTCGACTAGTGTGCGGCCTGTTACCAGGTCCGCGCGCCGTCAAGCGCCGCCTGCGTCTCTCTTCCCAATATTCACGATGTCAAACAGCTCGGGTCGAAACACTTGTCTCTACCCAAAACAAAAGGTCTCTCGGAGGAGACCCCCTCGCCTTGGCTTTCGCCTTGAAGACTATGTCGTCTTCAGCGAGGCGCGCTACTTAGAAAATCGAAATTCTCTTTGCAACACCTTTTTTGCATCAATCTGCAGTTTATTTCGTTTGACCGAAAGTCGCTGCCGATGTCTGCGAAATCATTTGGTGTTTTCCGCGAGGGAACGTCACTGCCTGATTTCCTTCCCCCGTGTCAATGTCTTTCGACAGAAGAGTTCAGCGCGCCGTTGGCGGCCTTCGTCGTTCGAGACTTGGGGGCGACCGTTCAGCGCCGCGTTGTGTGCGTCGCCGTCCGATGAGCGCTAAGTAGGGCCAAGCGCTGGGAACGCAACAGCCAATTTCAGTTTTCCGCACTTTCAGCGGTTGCGCCCCTGTGAACAGCCCTGTTGAAAACCCCTTAAAGCATTGTCTTCCAACAATTTTCTAGCCTACGATTTTTTCTGCATTTCTCTGCACTCACGGACGTCCTCGGTTATGCCCGTTATATCATAGGCTATAGCTTCGGCTGTTCCCGCGCACATTGTCCATCCCATGTGTCCATGTCCGGCATGGATCCACACGTTTGGAAGAGCTGTTTCTCGTACGATTACCTTGCCGGAAATACTGACCGGTCGCTCCGCTGACCAAACCAAAAGCGGTTTTCCGAGCTCGTTTGTCAGCTCTGGCCATAGGTCTGCCCATCGCTTTTCCAACTTTTCGGAGCTTTCTTCGCCCAATGTTCCTGACAGACGGATGCGATTTTCGAAGATTGTGAACGCCGAGTTGGTGCTCGCATCCATGATCGGAGCCTCCGGCAGGCTGAGTCTGTCAGGTTTCTCGTAGTCCAGAGCCCAGCCGCGGACCGGTTTGACGCCGCATTCGACTCCGATCTCGCTTAGAACCGCCGCGCTTTTCGCCCCCGCAGCGACAATGATCCGGTCTGGGACCCTTAAATCGCCGTCGATCGAGACCGCGATACCGAAACGATTCGACCTTTCGATCAGGGTTGCGTCCTTGCACCGGATAAGTGTCACCCCTTTTCGGAGTAAATCGGCAAGCAGCGTTTCACCGAATAGGCGCGCATCGCCCGAGCGGTCATCCGGATAGTAGAGCGCAGGCCTTTCTATAGGGAGATGACCAGCACTGACTTTCTCTACCTTCACGCCGAGACGGTCAGCCCTTTTCACAGCTTCGTTTCTGGCAGGATCGGAGTCGTGGAGTTGGTAGCACCCGGGGGAACGGGCCCTCATCCCACTCAGCCCGAGCTCTTCCATCCGGTCTTGCAGGATATCGCGGCTGCGCATCGCCAGGGCACGAGTGGCCGCGTCCACTTCCGGCGGGTTGGCTGCGCCCACCCATGCAAAAGCCTGCGACGGATGGATCATGCCGGAGTTGGCGAAGCTCGCCCCGCCCATGGGCCGACCCGTCTCGACCAGGGTAACGCGCGCGCCGCGCCGGATCAGGGCGTCGGCCGTGCAGATCCCGACCAGGCCCGCTCCTATGATCATCACATGTAAAGGGGATGCCGTCATGGCAGAAGCGCCTTGGACTCAGAGCGCCTGATCATCGAGGAACGTGTCGATCCGGTCCAGGAACTCGTCGCGCATCGGGTCGCGCTCCAGGAAAAGCTCGTGCTTGGCGCCGGGCACGACGTGGAAATCGCATTTCGCCTTGGCCGCGAAGTCCTCGACCGAAGCCGGATCGACGATCTGGTCGCCCCCGGCCGCGACCATCAAGCCGGGAATGCCCAGCTGCGCGGCGTTGCGGTTCACGAACGCCATGCCCGCGAAGGCAGCGGCGATCCAGCCGAAGGTCGGCTCCCCCACCCGCAGGCGCGGCGTGTCCTGGAAGAAACTGGCCCAGCGGCGGTAGCGCTCCTTGTCTGAGGTCAGCTTGTTGTCCGCGAACGCGACCGGCAATCCGCCGCGCTGTTTCTGGAAAGGCAGGTTGCGCTTGGACAGGCCCAGCCCGGACAGGACCCGGATCGCGCCTTCCATGATGACATTGTCCACGTCCATCAGGCCCAGCATCGGGGCGGAGCAGATGACGGCGGACGGGCTGAGCGTTCCGGACAGCACCGCCTGTAGGACAATGGTGCCGCCCATGGAATGACCCATCGCGATGAACGGCTTGGGGCAGTGCGGGGCGAGCGTGTCGGTGACCCACCCCAGATCGTCGGCATAATCCTGGAAGGTTCGGACGTAGGACTTCAACCGGTCTTCGAGCATCCGGTCCGACAGGCCCTGCCCGCGCGGATCGACCATCACGACCCAGAAGCCCCGGCGCGTCAGGTCATCGACCGACTCCAGGTATTTTTCGATGAACTCGGTGCGGCCCGGCGAAAAGACGATGGTGCCTCGCGGCTCGCCCGGCGTTCCGTGCGTGGCGACCAGGACCCGGAGGCGCTGCGCCGCCCCCGACGATCCGGCGGGACGGTCGAGGAAATGGAGGGAAAGCCGGGACTCGAGTCCATCCGGAAGCGTGTGCCCCCCCGGCTGGACCAGGTCCGCTGTTTCGTAATCGAGCACGAAAGCGAACGTGGCAGGGCGCGAAACCGCCCCCCGCCTCTTGAAACTACATGTTGGAGAAGATGGACTGAAGACCCATCGCGACGCTCATGTCGCCGGCGACTTTCAGCTTGCCGGACATGAAGGCCATCATCGGGTCGAGATTGCCTTCGGCCAGCGCGATGAAGTCGGCCTTGTCGACGCTGATCGTGCAATCGGCTTCCTTGTCGGAGCCGACTTCCGCGTCCGTGCCGTGGGCGAAGACGGAGCCGTCACCGCCGAAATCGAATTTGACGGACTTGTCCAGGCCACCGGCCTTTTCCAGTGCGTCCTTCATGCGGGCGGCGATTGCATCATTGTCCATGGATAGTCTCCGAAGAAGTGTCGTGTCGGACGCCTGCCAAAATCAAGGCCGTCCGGTTCGGGCTATATGGAGTCCTCTTGGGAAGACGCCAAGCCATAAACCTGAACAATTTTGCGCCGAATATCACATCCGGCGCAAATGAGATGCCTAGCCCGGCTTGCGGAACTTCAGGGTCGCGCGGTCGGACTCGCCGATGTTGCGGTACAGTTCCGCGTCGAAACCGTTCGCCTGTTCGGAGCCCTCTTCGGGCAGGCGGGAGCGCGGCGGGAGCGTCCAGACACCGAACGGGTGGTCGGCCGTGTCGTCCGGGTTGGCGTTCACTTCGGACGCCGCCACGAATTCGAAGCCCGCATCCTCGGCCAGTGCCTTCATGTAGCTTTCCTGCACGTAGCCGGTGTTGCCGCGCGGGTTCTGCGTCTGCGTCTCCGGCAGGCGGTGCTCCACGACACCCAGGATGCCGCCGGGCTTCAGCGCGCGGTAGAAATCCTTGAACGTCTGGTCGGCATAGCCGCCGCCCATCCAGTTGTGGACGTTGCGGAAGGTCAGGATCGTGTCGACGGAATTGTCGTCCAGCGACAGGCCCGCATCGCCCGCATAACTGGCGTAGCCGATCTCGCCGAACTCGTCCGTGTCGCCGAAGCGTTCCTTGAAGGCGGCGTTGCGCGCATCGACGCGCTCCGACAGGCCGTCCGGATAGATGACGGCGATGTATTCGCCGTCATTGGCGGCCATGTAGGGCGCTAGGATCGGCGTGTACCAGCCGGGCCAGATCTCGGCGACGGTCTGGCCGGGGCCGACCTCGAAGAATTCCAGCGTGGGCTTGGGGTTGCGGTACTGGTCGCGCGGCGCATCGTCGGCGCGGCGCGGATGGTTGATGACGTCATCGAGGCTCACCGTCATGACCTCGCCCTGGACGGCGGTCTCCGCAGGCTTGGCTTCCACGGTCCCGGCGGAGGCCGGTGCGTCCGCACCGTTGGAACAGGCAGCCAGGAGCAGCACGGCAGCCGGAAGAATGGCCTTTTGCAGCAGGGACGTTTGAAGACGGGTCATGTTTCACCTCGTGTCGTTAGGCGTGAAAAGTCGCTCCGCGAGCCGATGGACCGGATTGCGGACGGTTTCAAGACCGTCCCGGTCACGAAACAGTGCGCAGGCCAATGAAGAGAAAGCCAGCGGGAAGCGCCGATGACGGCGGAAAGCCGGGAAACGGCACGTGCTGCGCATTGCAGGGGCGGGTCTTGAAGGTGCGGAATATATTCCCATATCTGTCTGTGCGCCGTGCCATGACGGGCGGCGCATCCCATCAACCGCATTGCTTGAAAAGGATGCATCATGAGACCCACCACCAACCGAGCCTACGACTTCTCGCCGCTCTACCGTTCTTTCGTCGGCCTGGACCGCATGGCCGGCCTGATCGACGCCGCGCACGCCCAGTCCGCCAACACGGCGAGCTATCCCCCTTATAATGTCGTGCGCCTGTCCGAGGATGCCTACCGCATCGAATTGGCTGTCGCCGGTTTCACCGAAGAGGACCTGTCGATCGAATCCGAGCAGAACCGCCTGACGGTCACGGGCCGCATCGAGGACAAGAGCGCAAACGACGAGGCCGACTACCTGCACCGCGGCATTGCCGAGCGCGGGTTCGAGCGCCGCTTCCAGCTGGCCGACCATGTCTTCGTGGAATCCGCCGAACTGGCCCACGGCCTTCTGTCCATCTCGCTAAAGCGCGAGCTGCCGGAAGCGCTGAAGCCGCGCCGCATCGAGATCGGCGCCACGGCCAACCTGGCTGCGAATGGCGAAAAGTTAATCGCCCCGAAAACTGGCAGCAAGAAGAAGGCAGCCTAAATAGGACTTAGCGGACCGGCTCCCCTTCCCTCCCCTTCGAGGTGCGCCGGACGCAAAGGCGCGGCGCCGTGTGTCACCCCCCTCCCAGTCGCACGGTGCCGCCAAACCTTTTCAGCCCGCTGACCCGTCCGGTCGGCGGGCTTTTTCTTTGCCTGTCCGGCTTTGGCCTAGCCTAGGAAGCGCGCCTGCATCCGAGGGCCGCTCAGGCGGGGGGACTTGCCTTGCGCGAACGCGTCGCGCGCCGCCTCCATCACGGCGCGGTTGACCGGCGCATCGAGGCCCAGCGCGTCCGCGCGCCGCACGATCTCGCCCTGCAGATAGTCCAGCTCCGACCCGCGCCCGCTTTCCAAATCATCCAGCATGGAGGAACGCGCCGTGCGGTCGATCTTCGCGATCCTGTCCATCAGGAACCGGTAGAGCCAGTCCGGGCGGCTCATCAGACGGGCGAGCGCGCGCGGGTGGCGGCCGTTGAACGTCGCCACGTTCGCGCCCTCGGCCTGCGCCACCGCCAACCCTTCCTCGATCATGGCGATGAGCACGCGGCGGTAACTGCGCTGCAGCAGCCCGTCGCGCAGCGGACCGCCCGACAGGGCGTTCAGCGCATTGTTCAGGTTCACCAGCAGCTTTGCCCAGAGATAGGCGTCTATGTCCTCGACCAGGGTGACGGGCGTGTCCGACGCTGCGAACGCCTCTGCCATGGCTGCTGGCAGGTGCGGCCCCACGATCAACGCCCCGTCCGTGCCCCGGTGGTAGTGGCCGGGCTGCGTCGAGGTCACGTTGAACGGCACGACGGATCCGCTGATCCGCGCCTTGGGCAGGGCCGCGCGCAGCACACCGAGGTTGGAGACGCCGTTCTGGAAGGACACGATGTCGGCATCCGGGGCGTGGCGGGCGATCTGCGCGGCCGCGTCCGCCGTGTCCTGGCTCTTCACGCAGACCCCAACGACGGACGCGCCGGCCAGCGCCTCCGGTCCGTCGCCGAACTCCACCTCGCCGAACGCCACCGGCTCCCGGCCCACCGCGCTCAAGCTCAGCCCTTCGCGGGCGAAGACCAGCGCTTGTCTGGCCCGGCCGACCAGCCGGACATCCGCCCCGCCCTGCATCAGCCGCCCGCCGAGATAGGCCCCGATCGAGCCCGTGCCGAGAATGACGATCTTATCCGTGTTCATGGGGACGACGATGACTCGGAACCCGAACGGGGTCCAGCCGTCTTAGGTCCATAACCTATGTTAAGAGACGAGTACGGCGATGACGACCTCCGCCATGGACTATGACAAACAGATCGCCGTTCCGGACGAGCCGATCGAAACACAGACCGAACCGGGCCTGCAGGACTCCGGCGCGCCCATCACCCTGGCGCCCCTGCGCGACACGGGCATCGGGCTGCAGGACGAGGTCCGCGCGCGCGGCGTGGATGCGCTGTCGCAGCTGCTGATCGACCTCGTTGCGCTGGACGGCCTTATGGGCTCTGCGGACGATGCGCCGGGCCGGGCCTTGCGCGCGCTGGCCGACCGGCTGGACGAGCGCATCCGAATTCTGGGCGGCTTGCCCGTGCGTGACTCGGACGCCGTCGCGGACATGACGCTGCTGCCCGACGCGAAGAACCGTCCCGAAACGGACATGGACATTCTGTGCGATTCGCACCGCATCGTGCTGTCCGCTGCGCGGGACGCCGCAGACACAGCCACGCGCGACGGGGATTGGGGCAGCGCCTTCCTGCTCGGCGGGGACCTGATCCCCGCCCTGGAAGCCCGGCTGTGGCGCCTGTCCGGCGCGGCCTAGGGCATGGAGACGGGCGTCGCGCCGAACATCCAGCAATTCTCCTTGCCGAAATAGAGCTCGCCGTCCGGCGTGAACCAGCTCGGCAAACCGAAGAGACCCTTGTCGAGCGCGGCCTGCGTCGCGTCCATGAGCGACTGTTTCACCGCAGCCTCCTGCGTGCGGGCGACCATCGCCTCGCCCGGCAGCCCGGCCTCGTCCAGTACGGCGGCCAGCACGTCCGGCTTCGAAACGTCACGGCCCGTTTCCCACATTGCCGCCTGAACGGCCGGGTAGAACGCATCCACCACGCCGTCTGCGTGCGCGACCATGGCCGTGCGCATCGCCAGCAGCGTGTTGACCGGGAAGTGCGGGTTCATCTTGAAGTTGGCTAGTCCGTATTGGCGCGCGAACCGCTCGATCTCCGCCGTCATGTAGCGCATCTTGGACGGCACGCCGCCAAAAGCCTGCCAGGGCGGCTGGTTGTTCGACCCCTTGAACAGCCCGCCGATCAGCACGGGTTTCAAGGCCAGCGTCAGCCCGTCGACGCG
>CAYULR010000125.1:0-7373 GCA_964445685.1 uncultured Algimonas sp. | reverse complement strand
CTCTCGTCGTTCGCGATGCGGCGGATGGCTTCGCCGAGCAGCGTGGCGGAGGAGAGTTCGCGGATCTTGTCGCAGCCTTTGACGGCGTCGGGCTGTGCGATCGTGTCGAGGATGACGACTTCCTTCAGCTCGCTATTGGTGATGCGCTCCACGGCTGGGCCGGAGAGGACGCCGTGCGTGATGTAGGCCGAGACGCTGCTCGCGCCGTGATCCTTCAGGGCGGACGCCGCGTTGGCGATCGTGCCGCCGGAATCGATGATGTCGTCGTAGAGGATGCAATTGCGTCCGGCGACGTCGCCGATGATGTTCATGACTTCGCTTTCGCCCGCCTTGGGGCGGCGCTTGTCGACAATGGCGATGTCGGCGTTGAACTGCTTGGCGATGGAGCGGGTGCGGACCACGCCGCCCGTGTCGGGCGAGACGAACATCAGGTCTTCCCGGTCCTTGGCCGTGTACTGGTCCTTAATGTCGGCGACGAAGACGGGCTGGCCGAAGAGGTTGTCGGTCGGAATGTCGAAGAACCCCTGGATTTGCCCGGCGTGGAGATCGACAGTGAGGACGCGGTCCGCACCAGCCTTGCTGATGAGGTTCGCGACCAGCTTGGCGGAGATCGGCGTGCGGCCCCCAGTCTTCCGGTCCTGGCGGGCATAGCCGTAATAGGGAACGACAGCCGTGATACGTTCGGCGGACGCACGGACGAGCGCGTCTATGAGAATCAGCAACTCCATCAGATGGTCGTTGGCCGGCGCGCTGGTCGGCTGGATGAGGAAGATATCCTCGCCCCGCACATTCTCGTTGATCTTGACGAAAATCTCCTGGTCGCGGAACCGTTCGATGTCGATGTTGGTCAGGGGGACGTCGAGAACGTCCGCAATGTCTCTCGCGAGCCCGTGATTGGCTGTACCGCTGATGAGTTTCATCCGATGGTCCCCTTCAAGGTGATCCCGCCCACACGGGATGCGCGGCCTCTACCGACCTATGACAGCGCTGTAAATCAGTCGGGAAGGCGGATTGCGGAAATATTCCGTCCAAAATCGCTCTGTCCTGTGTGCTGACTCTTGCGGTAGCTGAACAGCCGCTCCGGCTGCGTGTAGGTGTCGATGTGCGCGACGTCATGCGTCACGCCGAGCCGCGACAGGCGCGCGGCGACATAGGCGGGCAGGTTGAAGTGCAGGCTGTCGCCGTCGATGAAGTGGCCTTCCGCCAATGGATCGGCGTCCAGGACGGCGCTCCGGAAGTCTTGCCGTACTTCGAAGGAAGCCGGGCCGATGCAGGGGCCCACGGCGGCCTTGATTTCTGTCGCGCCGTGCTGCGCCATCAGCTCGACCGTTGCGTCCATCACGCCGCCCACGGCCCCGCGCCACCCGGCGTGGCAGGCTCCGACGACGCCCGCGTCCAGGTCTTCGAATAAGATCGGCACGCAGTCCGCCGCCAGCGCGGCAATGGCGAGGCCGGGCGTCGTCGTGACCAGCCCGTCGCCCTTGGGACGTTCATCCAGCGGCGCGTCAATAAAGTGGGCAGTGGGAGAATGGATCTGCCAACAATTCTGCAAGCTGTCCGCACCGAGCCAGCGCCGGACCCGGTCGCGGTTTTCCAGCACGTTCTCCGGCGCGTCGTCCGAGCCCAGGCCGCAGTTCAGCGTGTTCCAAGGCGCTGGCGACACACCACCCGCGCGGCCCCAGAATCCGTGCGGCGAGCGGAGCAGGGTGGAGCTGTGGACGCGGAAATCTTCCATCACGCAAATCCTAGCGGTTTGGGCAGGCCGGACGCGGACAGGCAAATGGCCTTGAACAGTGTTCCCATCTCGTCTTCGTCCATCAGCCGGTGGAGCTGGCGCAGCAGTTTGGGCTTGGCGGCCGGATTGTCACGCAGCAGGGACATGGCGCGCACCTCGACGCCGAGCTTCGAGAGCAGAGCGCGCTGCGTCTCAGGCCCGTGCACGACCAACCCGGCCTCCTGCGCCAGGGAAGAGACCGCTCCGAAATCGACCCGGGCCGTCAGGTCCGCATCGCCTGGCTGAGCGAAGACGCCGACCTTTTCGTGACGCCGGATGGCCTGGAGTGTGTCGCCGAACTCCGTCGTTGCGGGGCCATAGTCGATGAAGAGCGCGCGGCCCATCTGTTTAGAGAAACGCTCCGACAGGTGGTCCACGATTTGCGCGGTGGCGAGGTTCACCTCGAGCAGGTCGCCGTCTTTGGGCTCCGGTTCCGTTCCGGGGAAGAGAGCCGTCACGGCGTCGGAGGCCGCGACACTGTCCGTGACGAAGCGCAAGGCATCGTCCACCACGCCGACGCGGCGCTCGCTCCAAGCACCTTGGGCGCGGACGAATTGCCGGATGGGAAGGCAGTCCAGGAACTCGTTGCCAATGACCAGGGTCGGCGCGTCATCCACCGCTTCCAGCCGGTCGGCCCAACTGACCTGCGCGCCGCTGCGGCCCAGCGTCTTGGCCTGAACGGCCTGCAGCGCGGCGGAGGCTTCGACCAGCGTGACAGTCGCTGCGGCCAGGCAGTCGGGTTGCAAAGCGACCGCCTTCAACATGTCCGCCATCATCACGCCCCGCCCGGGGCCGAGCTCGACCAGATTGAAGCGTGTCGGGCGGCCCAGATCGTCCCAGCTCTGGATCACCCAGAGGCCGAGACATTCTCCGAACATCTGACTGATCTCCGGCGCAGTGATGAAGTCGCCGTCTGAGCCGAGCGGATCGCGCGTCGGGTAGAAGCCATCGACGGGGTCGAGCAGGCAGAGCGTCATGTACTCCGCAACCGTGATCGGCCCCGCATCCTTGATCCGCTTGCGGATGCGCGTGGCCAGCGCCGTCTCGGACATGGCCTAGGCCGTCTTGGTTTCGGCGGCGTCCATGCGCGCGGCATAGACGGGCTCGACCGCGGCCCGGCGATAGGCCCAGACGGCCAGGCATAGACCAATTACGATCATGGGCAGGCTATAGGCCATGCCGCGCGTCAGGAAACCGAATTGCGGGATGGGGTCGGGTGTACGGAAGAACTCCACACCAAAGCGGAAAGCGCCGTAGCCAAGGATGAAAAGGCCCGTGACCAGCCCCGGCTTGGACAGGGCCTTGAACCGTGTCGTGACGATGCGCAGGATGAGCCAGAGCAGGAAGCCTTCGAGAAACGCTTCGTAGAGCTGGCTGGGATGGCGGGGCAGGCTGTCCGGCGCCTTCGGGAAGATGACGCCCCAGGGCATATCCGTCGGATGGCCGTAGAGCTCCTGGTTCACGAAGTTGGTGATGCGCACCAGCCCGATGCCGATCGGCGCGCCAATGGCCGTGACGTCGGCCAGGCGCAGCAGGGCGATCTTCTTCACCCAGGACGCATAGACGACGGCGGCGCAGACCCCGAGAAAGCCGCCGTGGAAGCTCATCCCGCCGCCCCGGATGCCGAGCAGTATATCGGCCGGACGCGTCCAGATCATCGACGTATCGTAGAGCAGAACGTAGCCAAGCCGTCCGCCGACGATGATGCCCATGAAGGCGTAGAACATTAGGTCGTTCAGGTCTTCGCGGGTCGGCACGATCTGCGGTCCGCGCGGCGGACCCGACGGGGTCCAGTATTTTCCGGTTTCGGCCACGCGCGCCGCGTAGAGATAGGCCAGAACGAGGCCGACGACATAGGCGACGCCGTACCATTTCAGCTCGAAGCTACCGATCTTCAGCGCATTCTCGCTGATCCAGCTCGGAAAGACGATGGCACTGATGAGCGCGGCGGAGGTCATGGGCGGGCTGTAACGGCTGCGGGCGACCGAAGAAAGCACCAACTCCCAACTTGTGAGCGAGATCGTGATGTCGCCCTTATGGCGAAGCGCCACCGGAGTGCCTAAGTTGGAAGGGCAACCAACCGGAGACTTCCCATGCAGTCGCGCAACAAGCCGCTCGCCGACATTTCCAACCTCGTCGCCAACGCCGTAGGGGCGGCCAAGGGGGTCGGAGACGAACTGAAAGCCGTGACCCGCTCGCAAGCCGAGAAGTTCGTGGCCGACATGGACCTCGTGTCGCGCGAAGAGTTCGACGTGCTGAAAGCGCGCCTCGACGCCGCGCTGGCGGAGATCGAGACGTTGAAAGCGGCGCAAGCGCCGAAGAAGGCTGCGCCCCGGAAAAAGGCCGCGCCCCGCAAGACGACCCAGAAGAAGAAGGCCGCCGGAGACGCGGCCTGATGCGCGCGCCGACCGCTCTCATCGCGTTGGCCGGGCTCGCGGCGACGGCAGGCTGCGCGTCGATGGATGACGGGTTGAGAGGCGAAAAGCTCGCCGAGCTACTGGCCGATCCGCGCGTGGGTGAGGAAGTCGACCGGGTCTGCTTCATTCAGGGCATCGACCGTTTCACGCACAGGACCGACTATTCCGTGGTACTGACGGAAGGGGTGAGCGACGACTATCTGGTCGTCGTGCAGAGCTGCAACAATTTGCCCTTCGCGCAGAGCTTGAGCCTGTCGGGATCGAATGGCTGTCTTAGACCGCTGGACCGCATCCAGGTCTTCGAGACGGCGTTCGGCACCGGGCCACGGGTCGGGTCCAGCAACTTCGACTTCTGCCAGGTCGAATCGCTCTACCGCTGGAATGAAAAAGCGACGTCCGAGGAGGACGCCGCCGGATAGTGTCTAGGCGCTTGCCGTCTTGAGGTCGGGAATGCGCAGGACCTGGCCTGGGTAGATCTTGTCCGGGTGGGTCAGCATCGGCTTGTTGGCCTCGAAGATTTCCGGATAGAGCTTCCACGTACCGTAATAGGTCTTGGAGATGGCTGACAGCGTGTCGCCGGACTCAACCGTGTGGAAACGCGACGCGCGGCCCGTCATCTTTGTGGAGGCTTCGTCCTTCACGCCGCCCACGCCTTCGACATTGCCCACGGCGAGGATGATCTTTTCCTTCATCTCCTGGCTAACGGCTTCGCCCTTGACCGTGACGACACCTTCGTCGTCGATCTGGATGTCCACGCCGTCCGTGTCGAGATCATAGGTCTTCACCTCTTTCTTCAGTCGATCTTCGGCCTCTTTCTTGTCGCCGCCGAATATCTTGCCGAGGCCTTTGCCCGCCGCTTTGACGAAGGGAATCATTCCAAACATGTGTCGCTCCTTGCTTTTGCGTCCCTAGGACTAGGCCGCGCGGGGCGTTCCGCCAAGGTGCAATCCGGTCTGCTGCGGCGCGGGGAGGGGTTGGCGTAGGCGGGCAGCTTCGCTATGGCGCGCCCACGCAATGGAACTTCCGTCACGGTCCGTCTTTCGGATAGGGACGGCACAATGTTCAAGGAATTCTCATGGCCAACCTCATTCAAGCCGGCGTCAGCGTCTTCGGACTTTTCAAGATCGATCCGGCGCTCCTCGCCTTCGGCATGGTCTTCGGCTTCTTCGCCATTCTGAACTACATCGACAAAAAGCGCATCGACTAAGCCAGGCCTTCGGTCTCCAGACCCTAAAGGCAGCCCGCTTTGCTTCTTCCCGTTCTCCTGCTGATCCTCGGCCTCGTCATCCTCGTGGTGGCGGGGGACGTGCTCGTGCGCGGGGCGGCCGCCCTGGCGCGGCATTGGGGCGTGCCCGCGCTGATCGTGGGCCTGACCATCGTGGCCTTCGGGACCTCAGCGCCTGAACTCGTTGTCAGCGTCGGGGCCGTTCTGGACGGTGTGGGCAATATGGCGGCGGGCAATGTCGTCGGTTCCAATATCGCCAACGTGCTTCTCGCGCTGGGCCTTCCCGCGCTGATCATGGCCATTCCGACGAATATGAGCGGCGTGGCGCGCAACACCTTCATCTGCGTTGTGGCGACGATGCTGTTCATCGTTCTGGCGTTTCTCGGCAACCCTCTGGCCTTCTGGCAAGGCGCGATCCTGTTCGGCGGCATCGTCATCTACCTGTCCTGGATGTTCCGTCTGGCCCGCGCGGGCGTGGACGAGTCGATCCTCGAGGAAATGGCCGAAATCGAAGAAGGCAAGGACGGCTTGCCCAAATCCGTCCTGATGGACGTCCTGTTCGTGATTGGCGGCCTGGTCGGGCTGTTCATCGGCGGGGAACTCATCGTCGGGAACGGCATCAAGCTCGCGTCCGGGCTCGGCGTGTCCGAAACGGTCATCGGCCTGACCATCGTGGCGATCGGTACGTCGCTGCCGGAAATCACCACCGTGGTCGTCGGAACGCTGCGCGGCCACTCCGAAGTGGCGCTGGGCAACGTGCTCGGCTCCAACGTCTTCAACACATTCGCCGTCATGGGCGCAGCCGGGATGGCCGGGCCGGTCATGATCGAGCCTTCGCTCTACCGGTTCGACTTCTGGGTCATGTTGCTCGCGACCTTCGTGCTGCTGGCCTTCGTGCTGACCCGCAAGCCCATCGGGCGGAAGACGGGCGCGGCGTTTGTCCTCGCCTATGTCGCCTACATGGTCGGCGTCGTCCTCTTCGCCGTCTAGTCCGTCATGATCCTCGAGATCGAAAAAGACTTCCAGTTCGAGGCGGCCCATTATTTCGGCCATGCGGACGCGAACGACCTGTTCAAGAAAGTCCACGGCCATTCCTTCAAAGGCAAGGTCGTCATCCGCGGCGAAGCCCAGGCCGAAAAAGGCTGGGTGAGGGACCTCTGGAAGATCGAACAGATCGTCCAGGAGGTTGTCGGCCCGCTGGACCATACGCTGCTGAACGAAGTCGAGGGCCTCGAGAGCCCCGCATTGGAGCAGCTCGCCCACTGGATCTTCGAACGGCTGGCGCCGAAGTTGGAAGGCCTCCACTGCGTCGAGGTCGGCCGTCCGTCCTGCGGTGAGCGGGCGAGGGTCATTGCGTCATGAAATCCGTTCTGATCACGGGCGGCGCGGCCCGCATCGGCTCCCACATTGCGCGCGGACTGGCCGAGGATGGCTGGAAGGTCTGCATTCACTACCGCACCTCCACTGCTCCGGCCGAAGCGCTGGCGGCGGAGATCGGCGGCGTAGCCGTAAAAGCGAACCTGCGCGTTCCCGGCGATGTCGCGACCCTGGTCGAGCGTTCCCGCGAAGCGCTCGGCGCACCGCTCCACGCGCTCGTCAATAATGCCTCGACCTTCGACCCCGACAGCGCCGAAGACTTCTCCGACGCGACCTTCGATCACCACATTGACGTAAACCTGCGCGCGGCGCTGCACCTGTCGCGTGACTTCGCGGCGCAGGCCCCCGGCAACGGCGCGATCGTGAACATGATCGACCAGCGCATGTACCGCCCCGCGCCGGATTTCTTCACATACGGCGTGGCCAAGGCCGGGCTACTCTGGGCAACCAAGACCATGGCGCAGCATTTCGCGCCGGATGTTCGCGTCAACGCCGTCGGGCCGGGTCCGACGCTGCGCAACCACACCCAGTCCGTCGACGACTTCGATCGTGAGCGCCTCTCCACGCTGCTCGGCATAGG
>CAYULR010000124.1:0-7393 GCA_964445685.1 uncultured Algimonas sp. | reverse complement strand
GCAATCATCGTATCCTCCCCAGGATAGGCCTTGAGCTTACCAGCCCCCGACGCCGCCGCCACCCCCGCCGCCGCCGGAAAAACCGCCGCCGCCCGACCCGGAGCTGAAGCCGCCGGAGCCAGACGACTGGCTGACGGGGGCCGCCGCCGCGACACCGGTGCTCAGCGTCTTGTTCAGGGTCCGCCCGAAATCGATCGGACCGCGTCCGGGGCGGAACGCATTGCCACGGACATAGGCGGGGCGGTAATCCGCCGCCTCGCGCGGCAGCGAGGTCTCGAACTGCCGGGTCCACGGCTTCTCCACGCCCAGCGCCATCGCATAGGGCAGGAAGCGCTCGTAAAGCTCGACCGTCATGGCGGGCGCGCGGCCCCCTTGGCTCATGGCGACGGGGTCGGCCATGTTCAGGCGCTTTTCCTCGGCCGTCTTCAGGTAGAGTTCGAACCCGTCGATTTCGGACGATATCTGCGCTCCGCGCTTGGTCGGCGCGGGCAGGAGAAAGGCGAAGACGATGTTGAGCAGCGCCAGTCCCGCAAACAGCCCCAGCACGACAGGGCTGTTCTTGGCCACGGGCGAGACGAGCACCACGACGGCCAGCACGATCGACGCGGCGATCCCTAACATGGCCCAGAGCAAGTTGCGCTTGTAGTATTTCGGGCCGTAGCGTTCCGTCAGCGTGCGGTGGAAATCCATCACGCCGGAGTAGAATTTCGTGTCCGTCCCGCCGTCCAGCTCCAGCACGCCGCTGCTGGGCATGACGGCGTCCAGCAGCGCACTTGCGTCCCGGCCCTGGGCCGCGCCGGACACCTGCCGGATCGTCGTGCGGGCCTTGTCGGCTTCGATGTCGAGCGTGCCCTGCGCGCCCATCTGCATCATCAGCGACGACAGCGCGTCCATGTCCCGGAAGCCCTTATGGTGGATATAATGCACGGCGGCTGGGCTGTAGGGTTCGCCGTCCGACTGCTTGGGCGGCTCGTAGCGCGGGAAGACGGGCGGCTTGACGGGGTCGCGCCCGACCCGGTCCCAGGTCCGCCAGTAGAAGAGCAGCATGGCCAAGCCGCCCAGGCCGAGCAGGATGACGGCCCCGTGCTTGAGCCAGAAGAAACGTGAGCGCTGCTCGGCCGTCAGCGGCGCAACGGCACCGGGCGCGGCGGAGACCGAGACAGTGAGCCCCGCGCGCGACGGCAAAGGCCGCGTGGTTTCGATACTGACGGTGGGGCCGGCGATCCGGACCTGCGCGTCCGACGCGGAGCTTCCGCGCCGGCCCGTATAGGCGGCCGCATCCACGATGCGCGCCCCGTTCGGAAAGCGCACCGTCGCGCGGGCGCTCAGGATCGGGAAGGGGGAGTACGTCCCCGTCACGTTCCAGTAGAGCTCCTCGCGCGGATTGCCGTCTTCATGGCGGCGGATCTGGTCGCCGACCCGGTAGCGGATGCGGTATTCGTGCGGTCCGGGGTCGAGCAGCACGTCCGCGCGGCCCAGCCGCCACGTCACCGCATTGCCTTCGCGCAGGGTGGACACGCCTTTCGGCGCGCCGTCGCGACTCACGCCGAGAAGCTCGTACTCGTAAGGCTGTGACACGCCCAGGAACGTGTAGCGCGCGGGCAGTTCGCGGAAGATGCCGCGCCGGATCTGCTGGCCTTCCGAGACCACGCGGATCGTCTCCTCGATCAGCAGGTCGCCGGACGGCTCCACGACGATGTCGACGTCGAAATCGGTGATCCGTTCCTGCGCGAGCGCGGCAACGCTCCACAGCAGGGCGAGGACGAGACCGAGCAGGGCCCTCATGCGTCGAACCCGATCTCGGGCCGGGCGGCATCGGCCGGGTCGATCTCGAAGAAGGGCTGCTGGGTGAACCCGAACGGCCCGGCGACCAGGTTGCTCGGCACGGTCGCGACGGCCGTGTTCAGCTCCCGCACCGCGCCGTTGTAGAACCGCCGCGCCATCTCGATCTTGTCTTCGGTTTCGGACAGCTGTTCCTGCAGGTCGAGGAAGTTCTCGTTGGCGCGCAGCTCGGGATAGCTTTCGGCCAGCGCGATCAGCCGGGACGTGTCGCGCGCGACCGTGCCTTCCGCCGCGCCGCGCGCATCGACGTCGTCCCCGGCTTTCAGCGCATCGTTGCGGGCGCGCACCACCTGCTCGAACAGGGTGCGTTCGTGCTCGGCATAGGCGCGGACCGTCTGCACCAGCTGCGGGATCAGGTCGGCGCGGCGCTTCAGCTGCACGTCGATGTCCGCCCAGCCATTGTTCGCCATCTGGCGCAGCCGGACGAGCCTGTTGAAGAGCAGAATGCCGACGCCCAGGACGGCGGCGGCGATGATGAGGAGCAGGATCGGGGCCATGCGGCCCGTCTAGGGCTATCGCCGGGCGAAGGGAAGCAGCAGCGAGGGGAGCAGCCGGGCCGGACGGTCCGTTTGATGCTCCGAGAGGCCCAAAGTCAGCGGCGCGGCGGCGCGGGCGCGGTAGGTGCCGAACAGCCGGTCCCAGACGGACAGGTTGAAACCGTAATTGCTGTTCGTTTCCGGCTCCACGACCGAATGGTGCACGCGGTGCATGTCCGGCGTGACCATGACGCGCCGTACGATGCGGTCCAGGCGCGGCGGCAGGCTGGTATTGCTGTGCGTGAAGATGGCGGTCGCGTTCAGCACGATCTCGAAGGCGATCACGGCGACGACGCTGGGACCCAGCGCGAGGATGACGAGCGCCTTCCACAGCAGGCTCAGCCCGATCTCCACCGGGTGGAAGCGCACGCCCGTCGTGGCGTCGAGGTCGCGGTCCGTATGGTGGACGCTGTGCAGACGCCAGAGCCACGGCACATGGTGGAAGGCGACGTGCTGCGCCCAGATGGAGAAGTCCAGCACGACCACCGCGACCAGCCCCTCGACCCACGGATCCAGCTCCAGCACGTTGAACAGGCCCCAGCCTTGCGCGGACGCGTAGGCAGCCACGGCAACGGCCAGGACGGGCGCCATCAGCGCGCCCGTCACGCTGCCCAGGACGGACAGGGACAGGTTCGTGCGCCACCGCGAAAGCCGCGGCAGGGCGCGGCGGCGTGCGGGAAAGACGGCTTCCAGGGCGATGAACAGCAACAGCACGCCGACGAAGACGCCGAGGCGGAGCGCGGTCAGCGAGTCCATCTACTCGCAGCCCTTTTTCCGCCGGGCGAGCGCGATGGAGCGGGCGTCGCGCTTGATCTGCTGGTCCAGCGACGTGTCGTTCTGGAAGATGGCTTCGGAGATGTCGTTGCCGACATCCTCGTTGCGCGAAAGGCCCGCGACGCCCTGGTTCTGGACGAGGTCCTGCGCGCTGCTCCGGTAGCTCTGGGCCAGTTCGGACAGCTGCGCGCAGGTCAGGCCCATGAAGCGTTCCGGCTGGGCGGCTTCGTCGAACGTGTAGCATCCGCCGAGGAAGGCGGGAGATGCCAAAATAACCGAGACGGCGATCGCGCAGCGCATCAGATGCAGTCCTTTTCGCGCATGGCCAGCGAGATGGAGCGGCGTTCGCGCTCCTGCTCGATCTCGTAGGGGCGGGGATTGTCCGACAGGCCCGATCCCCGGTTGCCCAGATTGCGGCGTTCCAGGTCGCTGATGTCGGCGAAAAGCTGCGCCTGCGTTTCCGGGCGGAACGCCTCGGCCAGGGCGAAGAGCTGGCGGCAGTCATATGCCATGTATTTTTCCGGCTCCGCATCGTTCAGCTTGAGCGTGCTGCAGGCCGGAAGCCAAACCATTGCGGCGAGCAGGGCTGAACCGCGTGTCATCAATTGCCTTGTCATGGCCCCGCGTCTAGCAAGTCCGCAGCTTGGCACAAACTCACAAAGGGGACAGGTATGGCGACGTCAGAGACGAAACGGACCATGCTCATCACGGGCGCGTCGGCGGGCATCGGCGCGGCGCTCGCGCATGAATATGCCGGACGCGGCTGGGACCTGATCGTGACGGCCCGCCGCACGGACCGCCTGGAAGCGCTGAAGGCGGAGATCGAGGCTGCGCACGGGGTGGCGGTCGCCGTGGTCACGGCGGATCTGATGGCGGACGGCGCGGTGGACGGCCTGCTCGCGGACATCGCGGCGCAGGGCCTCACCGTGGACGGGCTGATCAACAATGCGGGCTACGGCCATCCGGGCATGTTCCTCGACAGCAGCTGGGAGGAGCATGACCGCTTCAACCGCCTGATGGTCGACGTGGTGGTCGAAGCGTCCCGCAAGCTGCTGCCGGGCATGGTGGAGCGCGGCTATGGCCGCATCATGAACGTCGCGTCGCTGGCCGGGCACATGCCGGGCAGCAAGGGGCACACGCTCTACGCTGCCGTTAAGGCGTACCTGATCAAGTTCAGCCAGAGCCTGAACGTGGAACTGGACGGCACGGGCGTGCATGTCAGCGCGCTCTGCCCCGGCTTCACCATCACGGAATTCCACGACGTGAACGGCACGCGCGACGGCATCGACCAGCTGCCGGACTACATGGTCATGCAGGCGGATGAGTGCGCGCGCCTGGGCGCGGACGCGCTTGAGGACAATGTCGATGTGTTCATCCCGGGCAAGGTCAACCGCACCATTGCGCGGATCGGGCGCTTCCTGCCGCAAAAGAAGGTCAAGGCGATGATGCTCAAACGCTCCAGCGGCTACCGCAACACGGGAGACAAGGCATGAGCATGAGCGCCCCCACGGATGAACGCGTCTTCGTCGCGCTGGATCTTCCCACGGTGGAGGACGCGCAGGCCATGGTCGATGCGCTGGGCGACAGCGTGGCGAGCTACAAGATCGGGCTGCAGCTCCTGCCCATCGGGGGCGTGGAGCTGGGCCGCCGCCTGCGCGCGGCGGGCAAGAACGTCTTCCTCGACTTCAAATTCCACGACATCGACGCCACCGTCGAAAAGGCCACGCGCTCGGTCGCGGGTCTGGATGCGCAGCTGCTGACAGTCCATGCGCGGCCCGACGTGATGCGCGCCGCCGTGCGCGGGCGCGGCGATGGCGGGCTGAAGCTGCTGGGCGTGACGGTGCTGACGTCGCTGGACCGCGCGGCGCTGGAGGCCATCGGCTACAACGACAATGCGGAAGACCTGGTCATGCGCCGGGTCGGCCAGGCGCTGGATGCGGGCATGGACGGGGTGGTCGCCTCTCCGCTGGAAGCGGCGGCGATCCGCGCGTCGGTCCCGGACAGTTTCCTGGTGGTCACGCCGGGCGTGCGGCCCGCAGGCGCGGATGCAGGCGATCAGAAACGCATCGCCACGCCGTCGGCGGCACTGGGCTCCGGCGCGAGCCATCTCGTGATCGGACGTCCCATCACCCAGGCTGCGGACCCGGTCGCCGCCGCCCGCGCCATCATGGCGGAGATTGCGGGCGTGGATTTCCGGGCGGGCTGAGCCGCCAGGGTTCTATCAGTGGCCGTAGCGCGAGCGCGTGTAGCCGTGCGCCGGGGCGCAACCGCCCGTGACGCAGACCGGAACGGGGGTCGGCACGGGAACAGGGACCGGCACGATCGGCCGGACGACCTTGTAGTAGACCGGACGCGGCGGCACGTAGGCCGGTGCGCAGGACCCGCCATAGCAATAGGTCGAGCCGCCCTGGCTGGAATAGCGGTAGGTGCTGCCTGTGTAGGTGCTGCCTGTGTAGGTGCTGCCCGAATAGGAACTGCCCTGCGAGCGGACTGTGCGCGTCGTGCCGACGACGCGGCGGGGGGTCGCCGTTCCGCCTGAGGACGTTATCCCGGTGAAGGTCGAGCCCGAAGAGGGCAGCATCCGCGCCGTGTAGACCGTGCGCCCCGTGGACGCCCCGCCATTCTGGACGATGGCCGTTTGCGAGCCGCCGCCGAACGAGGACGACGCGCTGCCGCCGCCATTCTGCACGATCGCCGTCTGGCTGCTGGAGGACGCACCGTTCTGAACGATGGCCGTCTGGCCGGACGTGTAGGACGAGCCGTTCTGGACGATGGCGGTCTGCGGTGCGCGGCCCGATCCGTTCTGGACGATCGCCGTCTGGCCGGAGCTGTAGCGCGGGGCATTCTGCACGATCGCCGTCTGCGAGCCGCCGGAAGCCGCGCCGTTCTGGACGATCAACGTCTGGGCGGAGCCTGTGTAGCGCGGAACGCGCACGGGCGGGGTGTAGATCTTGCCGCCGCATTTGGCTTCGACCTCGAAATAGGAAGAGAGGGGCGGAAGGGTGGACTTGCCCACGGTGGCGCTGCCGCAACTCGTGCAGACCGTCTTGGACGCCGCCTGCGCCGCTGCTTGGGCCGCAGGGCAGGAAGCCTCGGCCGTTCCGGCGAGGGCGAAGACGCCCACGGTCGCGGCAAGGGCGGCGAGGGCGGTGTTGGTATTCGGTTTCGGCACGGGCACGACCTCTTGACTGGCGACGGGTCCGGCGGACCTGTCTCGCCAAGAGTGGGTGCAACGACCGTGCCAGTTAGAGAGCGCACACAATGCCCGGAACGAAGAAAGGCCGCGCCCGGTGGGACGCGGCCTTTGCCGAAATCATGGTTAATTTACAGCCTAGTAGCGGCTGCGCCCGACCTTGCCGGCATTGCAGGGCGACGGCCCCGTGCTGCGGCAAACGCCCGGATAGGGCTTGGCGCCGACGCCGTAGCGGCCCCCCGGAACGGTCGTGCGGACCGGAGCGGCGACAGGGCCGTAGCGGCCCTGCGGAACCGGGCGCGCGACCTGCGGAGCGTTGAAGACGGGCAGCGGGCGGACGAACGGCTGGGCGGCCGGCAGGACCGCTGGCTGAAGGACCGGTTGGACCGCCGGGCGGAAGACTGGAGCCGCCGGACGCGGCAGCGGGCCGAAGCGCAGGCCCGACAGGGCCGGGGTCACGCCGCCGCCATTGCGGTCCAGCACGGCTTGCGCGCTGTACGGGTTGCGGTCGATGACGCTCGTCGGAAGATGGGCGATGCCCGGCGCGATCGTGTACGGATCGCCGTAGATGCGCGGCACGAATGCCGACGGCGGAGAGACGCGGCCTACGGCGACGACGCGCTCGGAAATCACGCCGCGGCTCTGGAAGCCGCCGGAGACGCTGCTGTGCGCTGCGCA
Source organism: uncultured Algimonas sp. (assembly GCA_964445685.1). GTDB lineage: Bacteria > Pseudomonadota > Alphaproteobacteria > Caulobacterales > Maricaulaceae > Litorimonas. The sequence goes on along the minus strand of CAYULR010000124.1, from coordinate 370 downwards.
CGGGTTCAGCGCCGCAAAGCCGCTGCACGGGCTCGCCACCGGACGGGCCGGAGCGGGTGTGAATGTGACGGGGCGCGGTGCGACCGTGCGGCTGATCACGGGACGCGTGGCTGCGGGGCGGGCCGTGACGGTCCGGGGCAGGGTGCTGATGATGGGCTGACGCGGTGCAGGCGCTGGCGCGGACGCCGTGGCCGGAGTGCTTTGCGACCCGCCGGAGCGGCAATAGGCCGTGCTCTCCGGGTGGCATCCGCCCGTGAAGCCCTTGGGCGAGTCCGTCAGGCCCGGCGTTCCGGCCATGCCGTGGATGCGCGTGATCGACACGTGCGGCGAGCGCTGGAAATGGATGCTGTCGAGAAAGTCGTAGGGCGTG
>CAYULR010000123.1:474-7436 GCA_964445685.1 uncultured Algimonas sp. | reverse complement strand
AGTTCAACCGGAGTGGCACACAAAAAGCGTTCCTCCCTCGCGGAAGGCACCTTTTCCTGACCCTGCCCCGGATCAGCGCCGGGGCCGTACGCTTCCCCCTGCGCGACGCACTACCCCGACATGAAGATTAGCGCGCTGAGCGCCGCCGTTCCGCCTGCGAACAGGGCCGTCAGTGCCCGCTTCCACGCTTTCGGAAAACGCCGCCACAGCACCGCGCCGCAGGCCAGGGCTATGAGGCCTTCGACCAAGGTCACCCAGCGCGCATTGTCGAGGCTGTTCCAGTAGGAGAGTGGGCTTTCGTAGCGCCAGTCGGACAGGGGCCAGAAGTGGCGGTAGGCGTCGTCGCTGTGGACCGGGACGTCGAAGGCGATGTGGATCAGCGCGGCCACGCAGACGAGGCCGAGCCAGGCTGCCCAGCGGCGGTCGCGGAATGCCCACCCTATCGCCGCGCCCGCCGCCATGGCCGGAATGCTGTTCCACGGCGCGATGGCGAGCTGCATGGGCGGGGCGAAGTACAGTGTGCCCCAGAGAAGCTCCGGGTCGGTCCGTCGCACGAACATATGCCAGAAGCCCCAGACGAAGATCGGAATATCCGGCAGGAGCGAGCCGAACAGGACCCAGCGGTTGCGCACCGGTTCGCCCCGGCGGGCCAGCAGGGCGAGGCCGATCAGCGCGTGGGTCGGTGTGTTCAAGGGCCTTAGTCGTTGAACGGCTTGATGCCGTTATAGTTCGCCATGACGTAGTCGTAGTGCGCCAGCGCGTCCGCCTGGGCGTCGCCCGTGGTGGGCAGCTCCCGGTCAAGCACGATGCGCTTGTTGCGCGCATCCACTCCGAACAGGAAGACAGGCAGGCCGGCTTCTTCGGCGATGCGCAGATAGCCTTTCCGGTAGCCCCGCACCTTGGACCGCGTGCCTTCGGGCGTGATGGCGATCCACAGCGTGTCTTCGGCCTCGAAGCGTTTCACCACCTGGCCCGTCACGTCGTTCTTGGCGGAGCGGTCGATCGGCATCCCGCCCATCTTCTTGAAGAGGCCGCCCAGCGGCCAGAAGAAGGCTTCCTTCTTCATCATGAAGTGGATGGGCATGCCCAGCGACAGCATGGTGGAGAGCGCGAGGATCAGGTCCCAGTTCGAGGTGTGCGGCGCGGCGATGATCACCACTTTGGACAGGTCCGGCGGATTGCCAACCACGTGCCAGCCCAGCAGGAAGAGGGCGACGCGGCCGATCCAGCGGGTGAGCGCATTGCCGGAGCGGTGTTCCGGCGCGACGAGCGGGGCCGGGGAAAGCACGGAGGAGTCGGTCATGGTCTGGCTCCTAGAGTGTCGGCCGGGGCAGGTCTTGCTTGCTTGTCGTTAAGTCTTCGACAGGTTCGGCTCACCGGTCAAGAACTGGTTCTCCGGGTTCACCCCGACCCAGGTCGCATCGACATACTCCTTAATGGCGCGGGCATCCGTCTCCGCATGGCCCGTCAGCGGGAACTCCCGGTCCAGCACGACATGCTTGTTCGGCCCGTCGAAGGCGCAGATGAAGACCGGCACGTCGGCGGCGTAGGCCACGCGCAGGAAACCCGTCTTGTAGCGGTCGACGTAGGACCGCGTGCCCTCCGGCGGGAAGCCGATGCAGATGCGGTCATTGTCCTCGAAGATGCGCGAGAGCTGCCGCACCACGTTGGAGCCCTTGGAGCGGTCGACCGGGTAGCCGCCGAGCGCGCGGATGACCGGACCCATGGGCCAGAAGAACCACTCCTTCTTGATCAGGAAAGTGTATTTGAACCCGCTCGCCAGCATGGCCAGCGACGCCGCGACCGCGTCCCAGTTCGACGTGTGCGGTACGCCGATAATGACGAATTTCGGCGCGTCGGGCATCCGGCCTTTCAGCTCCCAGCCGATCAGTTTCAGTCCGACCGAGCCGATCCAGCGGGTGAATGCATTGCCGCCGCGCGGGGAAACCTCGGCCATGTGGGGGTTGTCGTACTTCATTACGATTTGGCGATAGACAACCTCGGATAGGGGATCAACAGCCACAAACGTTCTTAAACTATGCTAACCCGAAGGGGCTCTCCGTTGGTTTCGACTGGGGCGGGCGGACAGACGCAAGGGGACTGCAATGACGAACAAGACGACGATCCTTCCACGCAAACCCAACCGGAAAGCGCTGGCGCTGCTGGGCGTTTCGCTCTGCCTGGTCCTTCCGTCCCCGCAAGCTTCCGCCCAGGTGCCGAGTGCTCAGGTACCGAGCGCTAAAGACTTCGCCATGAAGCCGAGCGCGACGCAGATGTCGCTCAGCCCGGAAGGCGGCTCGCTCTCTTTCCTCTCGACGAGCTACGAGCTCGTCTGCCGCGACGACCGGGACGGAGAACGCATCGCCAAGTCCGAGTGCGAGGCGCAGGACCTGCAGCTGGGGCCGAACCAGCGTGTGATCGTCGTGGACACGGAAACGATGACGCCGCTCAACTCCATCGCCATCCCGACGGACTACACGCTGAACTGGACGCGTTGGACCACGCCGGACACGCTGCTCATCTCCACGACCTCCGCGTGGAAGAAGGCGCGCAAGTCCGGGGCGGGCCAGACCGGGAGCCGGTTCCGCAAAACCGCCTACGAGCCGCCGACGGGGCGCATCATCTCGGTCAAGACGGACAATTCGCGCGCGCCCGTCGTGCTGTTCGGGGACGAGCTGCGGCTGCTGCGCCAGAACCGCCGTCTGTCCTACGTGGTGGATACGCTGCACGACGATCCGAACCATGTGGTCATGCCCGCCTATCGGCGCGACGATCTCGACCTGTTCCGCGTGAATATCGAGGATGGCTCGGCGGAGCGCATCGCCAAAGGGCAGGGGCTGACCTACCGCTGGCTGACCGACCGCGAGGGCAAGCCCGCCCTGCGGCTGGACTGCACGTCGATGCGTTGCAGGCGCCTGTCCATCTACCGCCCCGAAGCGGGGAGCGACCCGAACGACGAAGACGCCAAATGGGTCAAGGTCCGCACCTTCAAGCGCGAACGACGCGGCGAAGAGAATGTGATGGAGATCGAATGGATCGCCCCCACGGGACAGCCGGACGAATATTACGTCATCGTCGAAGGCGACGACCATGAGCGCCGCCATGTGAAGACCTACAATTTTCGCACAGACACGTTCACCTCCGACGTGCTGTCGGTGGACGGGTTCGATGTGTCGCACGGCATGACCGACCCGGAAACGGGCGACTATGCGGGCGTCAGCCTGTGGAAGGACCGGCTGGAATACGACCTGCTGGATGCGTCGCTGTCCAAGCACATGCGCGCGATCAACCGCTACTTCGACAACCGTTGGAACGTCCGCCTGGCGGGCTTTTCCAAGTCGGGCGGCAAGGTCCTCGTCCACGCCAGCGCGCCGCAGGATCCGGGCGGGTTCTACATGTACGACTTCGACGCCGCCCGCATCGACCGCATCATCGGGTCCTACGACAACATGCCGGCCGAGCTGTTGTCCAGCACCTCCGTTCTGTCCGTGCCGACGCGGGACGGAAAGACGCTCACGGCCTATCACACGGTGCCTTCTGGCAGCGCCGACGCGCCGCTGATCACGCTGATCCACGGCGGTCCGGAAAGCCGCGACAGGTTCGATTATGACCGCACGGTGCAGTTCCTCGCCTCGCGCGGGTTCCAGGTCCTGCAGGTCAACTTCCGGGGCTCGTCCGGATATGGCCGCGACTTCGCCCATGCCGGCTACAGGCAGTGGAGCGGAACCATGCACGAGGACGTGATGGATGCGCTCGCGCATGTCCAAGCCCAGGGCCTCGCCACGCCGTCGCGCGGTTGCGTGATGGGCTATTCCTACGGCGGTTACGCCGCCCTGTTCGCCGGGGCGAAGTCGCCGGAGGCCTTCTCCTGCGTCATTGCGGGGGCGAGCCCGACGGACCTCGTCCGCACCTTGAAAGACGAACGCAGCGAACACGGCTCCGATTCGTCGCAATACGAATACTGGACCCGGTCCATCGGCGACATGCGCCAGGACCGCGACGCGCTGGACGCCGTCTCGCCCGTCAACATGGCGGACCGCTACGACGATCCGGTGCTCCTCTTCCACGGGGTGGAGGACAAGATCGTGGCTGAGCATCATTCCGAAGCCATGTACGAAGCCTTGAACGCGGCGGGCAAAACCGTCCGCTACTTCACCTACGAAAACGAAGGCCACTTCCACAATCAGTGGAACATCGAGACGCGCGAACATTATTTGGACAGGACGGAGGCGTTTTTGCTCGATGTCTTCCCGGATATGCGCCGCGCGGGGTAGCCCACGCCTTTCCGGCGACACGGACGCTTGCGGCGCTGGGGCGGCATTGGTAACGGGCCGCCTTATCGCCAATGCAGGAGGGCCTGATGGCCGACCCCCAGAACGGTGTCTCCGCCGCCGACGTCAAGAAGATCGCCCGACTGGCGCGCCTCCATGTCGAGGACGAACAGTGCGGCGGCATCGCCGATGACCTGAACGGCATCCTCGCCTGGATCTAACTGCTGGGCGAAGTCGATTTCGATGGCGTCGAGCCCATTACGTCGGCCGTCGCCATTAAAGCGCCGATGCGCGCGGACGAAGTGACGGCGGGCGGTATCCGCGACCAGATCCTCGCCAATGCGCCGAAGTCCGAAGACGGCTTCTTCGTTGTTCCCCGTTCTGTTGAGTAGATCATGACCGACCTGACGAAAATGACCCTCGCGGGCGCGCTGGACGGCATGGCCTCCGGTGAGTTCTCCTCCGTCGAGCTGACCGACGCGCACATCACGGCTTGCGAAGCGGCGGAAGGGCTGAATGCGTTCATCACGCCGACCTTCGATCTGGCGCGCGAACAGGCGAAAGCGTCCGACGCGCGCCGCGCGTCTGGAACCGTTGGCAAGCTGGAAGGCGCGCCGCTCGGCATGAAGGATCTGTTCTGCACGGAAGGCGTCCGCACCACGGCGGCGTCCAAGATCCTCGGCGACTTCGAACCGCCTTACGAATCCACTGTCTCCGCCAACATGAAGGCGGACGGCATGGTGATGCTGGGCAAGCTGAACCTCGACCAGTTCGCCATGGGCTCGGCCAACGAGACCTCAGCCTTCGGTCCCGTCATCAATCCCTGGAGAAATGGTGAGGATCTCGTTCCCGGCGGGTCGTCCGGCGGGTCCGCCACGGCCGTTGCGGCGGACCTCTGCCTCGGCGCGACCGCAACCGATACAGGCGGCTCCATCCGCCAACCTGCCAGCCTGACCGGCACGGTCGGCATCAAGCCCACCTATGGCCGCTGCTCGCGCTACGGCATCGTCGCCTTCGCCAGCTCGCTCGACCAAGCCGGACCGATCGCCAAGACGGTCGAAGACAGCGCTATCCTGCTTGAGTCCATGGCGGGCTACGACCCTAAGGACAGCACCTCGATCAACGAAGACATTCCGGACTGGCGCGGGGCGGTCGGCCAGTCAGTCAAGGGGCTGCGCGTCGGCGTGCCCAAGGAATACACGATGGACGGCATCCCGAAAGAGATCGAGGATGTCTGGGCCGAAGGCGTGGAATGGATGCGCGAAGCGGGCGCGGAAATCGTGGACGTGTCCCTGCCGCACACCAAATACGCACTGCCCGTCTACTACGTGGTGGCGCCGGCGGAAGCCTCGTCCAACCTCGCGCGCTATGACGGGATGCGCTACGGCCTGCGGGTCGAGGGCGAGAACCTGAACGACACCTATGAGCGTACGCGCACGGAAGGCTTCGGCGACGAAGTCCGCCGCCGCGTGATGATCGGGACGTACGTGCTCAGCGCGGGCTATTACGATGCGTATTACCTGAAGGCGCAGAAGGTGCGGACGCGCATCGCGGACGACTTCAAGACGGCGTGGGAGAGCTGCGACGTGCTGCTGACCCCGACCGCGCCGAGCGCGGCGTTCCCGGTCGGCCGCAAGATCAACGATCCGGTTCAGATGTACCTGAACGACGTCTTCACCGTGACCGCGAACCTGGCCGGCCTGCCGGGGATTTCGGTCCCTGCCGCACTGGACGGAAACGGCCTGCCGCTCGGCCTGCAGATCATCGGACGCGCGCTGGACGAAAGCACGGTGTTCAAGGCAGCTGGGGCGCTGGAGAAGGCGGCTGGGTTTACGGCGAAGCCGGGGGCGTGGTGGGCGTGATGTCTGAGGAAATAGAAACCAAACTGGCTGCAATTCTAGCAGACCAAAAGCGAATTGAGCTCAATAGAGCCAGTCAGACACGAGACTCATCTGTAATGAGAAGCCGTGCGAACAAGAAACGTATAAGTCGGTACAATAAGATCAAAAGCAGGAAGGCCAAAACATGACCTTCATCGCCCCCCGCGTTGCGGACGAAAAAGACTTCCTCCAGGGCGAGACCGGCCCGTGGGAACTGATCATCGGGCTGGAAGTCCACGCGCAGGTCGCCTCGACGGCCAAGCTGTTCTCCGGTGCGCCGACTGAATTTGGCGCGGAGCCGAACACGCAGGTCTCGCTCGTCGATGCGGGCCTGCCGGGCATGTTGCCTGTCGTGAACGAGTTCTGCGTGGAGCAGGCCGTCCGCACGGGTCTCGGCCTGAACGCACAGATCAACAAGTTCTCCCGCTTCGACCGCAAGAACTATTTCTACGTCGACCTGCCGCAGGGCTATCAGATCAGCCAGTTCGAGCACCCGGTCGTGGGCGAGGGCGAGATCGAGATCACGCCAGAGGGCGGAGAGCCTGTCACGGTCGGCATCGAGCGGCTGCACCTTGAGCAGGATGCGGGCAAGTCGATCCACGACCTGTCTCCGGACGAGACCTATGTTGACCTGAACCGCTCCGGCGTGGCGCTGATGGAGATCGTGTCCAAGCCGGACATGCGCTCCGCCGCCGAAGCATCGGCCTATGTCGACAGCCTGCGCCAGATCGTGCGCGCGCTGGGTACGTGCGACGGCGACATGGAGAAGGGCAATCTTCGCGCCGACGTGAACGTGTCCGTCCGCAAGCCG
>CAYULR010000123.1:0-464 GCA_964445685.1 uncultured Algimonas sp. | reverse complement strand
AAGAACGTCAACTCGCTGCGCTTCATCCGCCAGGCCATCATGTACGAGGCGCGCCGCCACATCGAAATTCTCGAGGCGGGCGGCGAGATCGACCAGGAGACGCGCCTGTTCGACCCGGACAAGGGCGAGACGCGGACCATGCGCTCCAAGGAAGACGCGCACGATTACCGTTACTTCCCCGATCCCGACCTGCTGCCGCTGGAGCTGTCCGACGATTTCATCGCGCGCATCAAGGCCGACCTGCCGGAGCTTCCGGCCGCGCGCAAAGCCCGCTTCATGGAGCAGTACGGCCTGCCGGACTACGACGCCGGCGTGCTGACGGGCGACAAGGCGACGGGCGATTACTACGAAGTGCTGGCGCAGAAGCGTGACCCCAAACTGGCCTCCAACTGGATGATGGGCGAGCTGTTCGGCCGTCTGAACAATGACGAGCTGGGCATCGAGGACAGCCCCGTCTCCGCAGA
>CAYULR010000122.1:0-7460 GCA_964445685.1 uncultured Algimonas sp. | reverse complement strand
TCGGGTGGATCGCGGCGCGGGAGTGAATGCCGAGATCGGCGACCCGCTTCGTATCTGCTTCGCCCCCTGCCACGTCATGGACATCCAGATAAGGCACATCGAAGACGGGCACTTCAAATGCGGCTGAACAGGCCGCCAGATGGCTGCGCGCATAGTGGAACGCCTCGAACGTCATCGGTACGCCTAGGTCGGCCGCGTAGTCCCCGCCCCCGAACAGCGCCATTCGCGTGCGGGCGTGGGCCATGATGGCGGCGGCGTTGAGGATGGACAGGCCGCTTTCGATCACGGGGATCAGCGGCGCATCCAGCGTCACGCTCTCCAGCTCCTCCACCGTGTCGACCTTGGGCACCATGACGAAGGGCAGCTTCCGGCCCGCCAGAGCCTCAAGATCCTTGGCGAAATCGTCCGTTCCCGGTGCGTTGATGCGCACCGATACGTGGGCTGGCGCGTCTTGCAGATATTCCAGCACCGCCGTGCGCGCCGTGTCCTTGTCGGACGGCGCGACAGCATCTTCCAAATCGATACAAACTAGGTCCGCCCCGCTTTCGGCGGCTTTGGCGAAGCGCTCGGGGCGGTTGCCGGGAACGAAGAGAAGAGAGCGTGGGATCATGAGGGCACCGCTTCCGCAAAACTCTGGGCGATCTGTTCGCGCGTGGCGAGCCAGACCTCGTCGTGGCTGGTGACGTAGTCCAGTACCTCGTCGAGAGCCTTGATACGGCCCGGACGCCCGATGATGCGCAGGTGCAGCCCGAGGCTCATCATGCGCGCACCGTGGGTGCGGGACTCCTCCAACAGCGCATCGAAAGTCGCCTTGGCGTAGCTGACCCACTGCTCCGTCGTGAAGGCGGGCGAGAGCCAGAACTTCATGTCGTTGCTGTCGACCGCGTAGGGCATGACCACGATGGGACCGTTCTCGGTCACCTCCCAGCGTGGGAAGTCGTCGGAATAGTCGTCCATGTGATAAAGATAGCCGAGGCCTGCCAGGGTGGAGCGGAGCTCGTCACGGTGAAGATACCGCGACAGGTAACCGACCGGCTTGCGGCCGCAGGTCCGCTCGATGCTGTCCGTGCCGCGTTGCACGAAGTCGCGTTCTTCCTCGACGGATTTGTTGAAGGTGAACAGCCAGCGATAGCCGTGGTTGGCGGGCTCATCCCCGCGTGCGGCGATCGCTTCGCCGATCCACGGCGCCTTCTCCAGCGCCTGCGCGCAGATCGTCCAAGTCGCCGGGACCTTGTACCGCTCAAGACGCTCCAGGATGCGCGGCGCGCCCCGGTTGATACCGTATTGATAGCTGCTCTCGTTGCCGTGCACCCGGATCGGAGCCTTGAGCGGGGGCATGAGCTCATCGACCGGCTCAGGCCCCTTGTCGCCTTGCAGGATGCCCCGCTCGGCCCCTTCCTCGACATTGACGACGAGGGAGAAAGCCAGCGTCTTGCCGCCCGGCCAGGTGAAGCCAGAAGGTGCGGGGTCGGGGGGCAAAGTCATGTTCGGGGTCTCGACAGGATGAGAAAGAGAAAGCCAGCCGCAATCAGCAGGCAGAGCGGCCCGTAGATCCAGACGTCGTATGTCGCAAAGGGCTCCGACAAGGTGAGCCCGTTCCCGTAGACACCGCCCGCGAAGAGGAAGGAGGACAGGCCCCGCAGTGCAAAGACGGCGACGAGCACCCACGCGCCGAGGCGCACCATCCAGTTCGGCAGGACGCTGACGATGCCCGCGCGTTCAAGCGCCATGTAGCCAGCGGCGAAAATCAGGGCCGCGACGATCAGCGTCCCCCAGACAGGCGGCATCTCGGTCATGCGCGGATCGCCCATGACCGTGTCGATCAGGCCGCGAAGCGTGTCGGCCGGCCAAAGTCCGCCAAAGCCCCAGTAGATATGGAGACCCGCGATCACACCCAGAAGGGCAAAGAGTATCCAGGCCACGGAGCGTCGCATGAGGGCCTGCTACCCCGGCCCGCGCCCCGGTACTTGAGCGGCGTCAATCCAGACGCGTCGGGACGACCGAAATCGTGTAGGACGGGGACGGCAAGACCGTTCCGTCCACGAGTTGTTCTCCGACTTGAATGTCGGCGCGCTGACCCAGTTCTGTCTCCAGCACCGGTTTCCCCAGCACCTCGTCGCCGTTGCGAACCGTAATCTCGAGCCGGACCCTGTCCTCCGTGATTTCCGTCACAAGGAGTCCGACCGCAAAGGGCGAGGCGGCGTCGGGCGGGCTGAGAACGAAGCTGGCTGGCTCATCCGCGTCCATGTGGATTTCCATGTTCGCCCGGCGGGTCCGCGTGCCATCCCCGTCCGGCGTGACCACTTCGGCTTGCAGATCGAGTTTGAATTGGTTCGCGTGGGCGAGCCCCGAAAAACCCGCCGCTGCGGCAAGTGCGACGACACCGCCCGTTGCGGCCGCCCAGCCCCGGCGCAGCTTCGGCGTGACCGGGTGCACGGGTGTAGAGAGATAGCGCGACACGGCATGGCGGACGACGGCACTGACAGCCCGGCCTTCCTGTTCCGCACGTGCTTGCAAGGCAGCCTTCTCCGACGGAGTGATCCGCAGCTCCAGCATCTCGGTCTTTTTCTCAGGCAGTGTCATATCGTGTCCCCTTTCGCTGACGCCACCGGTGGAGCGGAGCGCCGGGAGCGATGCAAGAAAAACCGTGTGGGGACACGGGCTGTTTCGTGTGGGGACCTGCCGGACCGCTAGTGCGGCTCCTCGCCCCCACTCACATTCATGCTTTCCGCCGTGATGTATTTCGCCTCATCCGTGCAGAGCCACGCGACAGCGTTGGCCGTGTCTTCCGGCAGACCGGGGCGACCCATCGGGATGCGGGCGGCCATGGCAGCGAGATAGTCTTCGACGCTGTCCGCGCCGGTGACTTCGGCGAAATATTCGTTCTGCCATGCGCCCAGCCCCGTCGTAACGTGGTTGGGGCAGACATTGTTCACGGTGATGCCGTGCGAGCCGAGTTCGGTCGCGGCGCTGCGCACTAGCCCGACGAGACCGTGCTTGGACGAGGTGTAGGCTTGCGCGTGGGGGAAGCCGCTCTTGGCGGCTTGGCTGGCGATATTGACGATGCGTCCACCCTTGCCCTGCTCGACCATAACTTCCGCAGCCGCCTTCAACCCGAAGAAAGCGCCCGAAAGGTTCACATCGATGACGGCGCGCCAGTCATCTTCCGTGACTTCAAGCAAAGGCTTCATGATGTAGCCGATGCCTGCATTATTGACCCAGATGTCGAGCGAGCCATGCGTGTCCTTGGCGTGGTTCGCCAGCGCCCGGACTTCCTCCAGCGATCGCACGTCGCATGTCTTGGTGCTGACGTCCACGCCGAGCCCGCGCAGCCCGGCCGCGATCTGCTCCATCTCGTCCGTCGTGCCGATATGCGCCTCGCCTGTCGCGGCGTCGCGCTGTTCGCCGATATCGGAAATCACGATGTTGCAGCCATCTTCCGCCAGCCGCTTGGCGATCGCGAAGCCTAGGCCGCCCGTGCGGCCCGAGCCCGTGATAACGGCCGTCTTGCCCGTCAGCCGCATCAGAGCTGCTCCGTCGTCAGGAAGACGAGGTCTTTGGTCAGCTCGTTCTGGAACTCTGCCGCGACGGCCTGCATGGCTTCGCTCGACGCTTCCTCGCCGAACTTTTCCATGTCGTTGATGTCGAGGATTTCGAAATACTGGTAGGGCGGCTCGCCGTCTCCGAACAGAAGCCCCGTATTGCGGTGGACGGTGAACCCGTCGACCGACTTCAGCCCGTTCACGCCCGGAATGTCCTTGGTCTTCGCCCAATCCTCGTAGCGCTCACGGGTCACCCCGTCTTTCAGATTGAACAGGACGAGAATGCGCTGGGCCATGACTATATCTCCGTAAAGGTCTGCGACCGTATGACCGTGTCTGCGTGCGCGAAAGTTGACAAGCGTCAACTCCAAACCCGGCAACCCGCGCTAACGCACGCCCATGACCCAGAAGACCTATGACGGCCCGCCCGATTACCGCCTCGTCGGCGAACACGGCATGTTTCCCGAAACCAGCCATGACGAGAAGGCGCGGTTCAACTTCCTCGCCCACCTCAACCGCCACCTCGCCTCGCGCATCCTGCCGGGCGTAAAGACGGCGTACGAGACGCGGGTCGAACCGAACCTGGAGCCCGAAACCCGCCACGACGTGCGCAAGGCACTGCTCGACGATCCGCTCTTCCAGCACTGGAGCGCGCTGCGCCGCGGCACGATGGAACTCCGCCAGCAGGCTGGCCGCTGGGTGACGCTGCGCCAGGCCGATGACATGAACGCCAAAGCCAAGGCGCTGACGGACGGCGACGAGCGCCTGCAGCTCGATCCCGACCTCGAAATCCCGCCTTATCTCGCCAAGATCGACCATCACTGCATGCCCGGTTCGTACCATGACGAGCTTGTCCCCGGCGACGTGACGGGCGCGGCCAATTATGACTGCGGCATCTTCGTCACGACGGGCGGCGGTCTGGGCCGGTTCAACGATGGCGGCGGCCATGCCGTGGTGAAGTGGATGAAGACCAACCGTCCCGACTTCGCGCCCAAGCGCATTTTGGATATTGGCGGTGGCCTCGGCCAGAACGTGCTGCCCATCGCGCAGGCCTACCCAGACGCCGAAGTCGTCTGCCTCGACACGGGCGCGCCCGTGCTGCGCTACGGCCTTGCCCGCGCCAAGGAAATGGGCGTGGACAATGTGCGCTTCGTCCAAGGCAATGCGGAAGACCTGTCGCAATTCCCGGATGGCTATTTCGACTGGGTCCAGTCCACCATGTTCCTGCACGAAACCAGCGTGAAGGCGATGCCGCGCATCATGCGCGAAAGCTACCGCCTGCTCTCGCCCGGCGGCATCTGCATGCATGTCGAGCAGCCGCAATATTCCAAGGACATGCCCCTTTATGAGCAGGCCATCCGCGACTGGGACGCGTTCTACAATAACGAGCCCTTCTGGACGAAAATGCACGAACTGGATCTCGACCAGTGGATGATGGATGCAGGCTTCGGCAAGGACGAGCTTCTGCACGGCGGCGTCGCGGCGGTCGTGGACGCGGAACTCTTCCCCGAACACGCCAATGACGATGTCGAGGATTACGGACGCAAGGCGGCCTGGCACATTGTGGGCGGGGAGAAGAAGGCGGCCTGATGACCCAACAGATCGACCCCCTCGCGCTTGCGGGCGCGAAGCCCAAGGGCAAGCGGCCCTACTTCCTCAAGGACCCAGACGTGGAACGCGTTCTGGCTGTCGTGATGGCGGTCGCGCAAGAGCTCGCCGTGACACGCGAACGGCTCGACACGGTCGAACGGTTGCTGGAAGCCAAGGGCATCACCCAAACCGACATCGAAGCCTTCCAGCCTACACCGGAGCAAGCCGATGACCGGGGCCGCTGGCACCAGGAATATCTGGCGCGCATCCTGCGGATTTACCAGCAGGAAATCGAAGCGCTGGATAAGCCCAAGGACCCAACGTCGGAAGAAGTCGGGCACGAGCTGGCGCGGGATTAAGACAACTTCCACTTTCGCTCATCCCCGCGCAGGCGGGGATCCAGCATATCTGCCAGCGCGCAGCGCTGTCCTCGCGATCAGGCCTGGATTCCCGCCTTCGCGGGAATGAGCGAAGAAGAGAGTTAAGGAAGCGCCTCGATCAGGGCCTTTACACCCTCCCCCTTCACCGGATGCCTCCACCCCGCATCCACCACCTCCGCCAGTGGCATCAACACGAAGTCCCGCTCCGCCATCCTCGGATGAGGCAGAGTGCAGTGCGGATCATCGCTGATCTGTCCTGCATAGTCGATCAGATCGAGGTCGCAGGTCCTCGGAGCGTTCGGGACGGACCGCTCCCGCCCCAACTCCGCCTCCACTTCCAGCAGCAGCGTCATCAACGCGTCCGGTTCAATCGCGGTCCGCACCGCGATGACCGCATTGCGGTAGTCCGGCGCACCTGTTCCCGGCGGCCATGCGGGACTGCGCCAGAGGTTGGAGACACGGTCCACGATGATGCCTGCGCCCGCCAGCGCCTCTAGGCTCCGCATCAGCGTTTCGCGTGGATTGGACAAGTTCGCGCCGAAGGCGATATAGGCGCGATTCATACTCTAACGCCTTTATATCCAAGGATTTCGACCATGACATTCTACCCTGACGAGAAGCTCGCCATATTCATCGACGGCGCCAATTTCTACGGCACCGCCAAGTCGCTCGACTTCGATATCGACTACAAGTCCCTGCTGTCCTTCTTCAGCGCCAAGGGTCGGATGATCAAGGCGTTCTACTTCACGGCGTTGCGCGAGAATGACGACTTCTCGCCTCTCCGCCCTCTGCTCGACTGGCTGGACTATAACGGCTTCCACATCGTCACAAAGCCCGCCAAGACCTTCACGGACCGGGACGGTCGCACCCGCATCAAGGGCGACATGGACATCGAGATCACGGTCAAGATGCTGGAGCTCGCCCCGCATGTGGACCACATCCTGCTGTTCTCCGGCGACGGCGATTTCAAGGCGGCCGTCGAAGCCGTGCAGAAGCTCGGCGTGCGGGTGACGGTCGTGTCGTCGCTGGCCGTGAAGCCGTCGCTGCTGGCGGACGAGCTGCGCCGTCAGGCCGACCACTTCATCGAGATTGACGATCTGGAGCGCGAGGTCGGACGTCCGAAGCGGGAGCGTGAAGACCGGTCCGAGCGTTACCAGGACGATGATGACGATTTCGGATATGAGTGAGCCCACCCAGTCGACGGAAGCCCAGGCTGCGGAGCCGCCCTATTATTGCCGGCGCTGCCCCCGCCTGTTCGAATTCCTCGAAGACTGCCGCGAACGCTTGCCGCTGCACTTCAACGGACCCGTGCCGAGCTTTGGCGATCCGGACGCGCGACTGCTCGTCGTCGGTCTTGCTCCCGGCATCAACGGAGCGAACAAGACGGGCCGTCCCTTCACGGGCGACGCGGCCGGGGACCTGCTCTACCCGGCGCTGGCGCGGTTCGGCTTCAGCAATGGTCGCTTCGATGCGCGGATCGACGACGGGTTGGCGCTGACGGGGGCGATGATCACCAATGCGGTGCGCTGTGTGCCGCCGCAGAACAAGCCGGTCGGGGCGGAGGTCAATACGTGCCGGGACTATCTGATCGGACAGCTGGACGCGCTGCCCAAGCTGCGCGTCCTGCTCTGCCTCGGCAAGATTAGCCACGACAGCACGGTCCGGGCACTGGGCGGCAAGGTCGCGCGAGAGAAGTTCGGCCACGGCACCGAGTACGCGCTGGGCGGCTACACGGTCCTGTCGAGCTATCACTGCTCGCGCTACAATGTGAACACGGGTCGGCTGACGGAGGCCATGTTCTTCGAGATATTCGCGCGAGCGAAAGCTCTTCTTTCGTAAACGGGAATCTCACGCGAAAGAGAGCGCTCATCACGAAACTAGGCTGTTCGATCACAACCCGCCGTGAGGTGATTGTCCGTCCAGCGGAACTCTCTATCGGGCCTCTCGC
>CAYULR010000121.1:0-7466 GCA_964445685.1 uncultured Algimonas sp. | reverse complement strand
TCTTCGCCTTTACCTTGCTGAAGCGCTTCAAGCTCTATCCGGCGGAACGCCGCGCAGAAATCGTGGATGTGGACATCCTCTACCGCCGCATCGGCAAAGGGATCGCCGTCTGGACAGACGCTGTCTGGTCGCGCCTGTCGGTCCGCATGGCCGGACTGCGCGCCCGCGCCAGCCGGACGGTCGGGCGCAGGCTCTACCACGCCTTCTCGCCTGCCGGGGCGCTCAGCCAGGCTGCGCCGTCCGGGCTCGCCTCGGTCGTGACGGCCGTGGTGCTCGTACTCGTGCTGATCTTCGCCTATGTCGCGGGACGCTGAGCCGCAGCCTGATCCGCTGACGCCTCACGTCGCGACCGTCCTCGCCGCCTATGTGGGTCGGCAGGACGTCGCGCCAGACGATTTGGCCGCTCTAGCCCGCACGATCCACGCCGCGCTCAGCGGGGCCGGGCAATCCGCCGACGCCAAGCCCGAACGCGTCCCGGCCGTCCCGGTCGAGGACTCTGTCACGGATAGCCACATCGTCTGCCTCGAGGACGGCAAACCCTACCAATCGCTGAAGCGGCATTTGCGCGTGGCCTACGGCCTGTCGCCGGAGGAATACCGCGCCAAGTGGGGACTGCCCGACGACTACCCGATGGTGTCGCCCGCCTATGCGAGACGTCGGTCCGAGCTGGCAAAAAAAGCGGGTCTCGGCCGGTCCTGATCCCAAGCGAGTGGGACGCGGATGCGTTCGTTTCCAGTCATGACCGCATCGTGATTTGCAGTTTGTAGCGGATTAACACGCGTTAAAAACCGGAATGATTCGCCCCCGAATCGAAAAACGCGGCGAAACGCCGCCTTCGCTGCCCTTTATGGTTAACGAAGCCTTGCTGCCGAATCACCAATCCCCGATGGTCTGATTCGTGGGGAGTTGAGTGAGGGTTCAAACCGGGGACGGGGGAGTAAGCGTGTTTAAGGACGGATCGCTGCGGCACCAGATGGTGCTTCCGCAGCAACAAGACTTCTATGCCTACTGGCAGAGCAAATGCGAAGGCGGATTGATCCCCTCGCGGGCCGACATCGACCCCTGCGATTTCGTCGAACAGCTTCCCATGGTGACCATCACCGAACGGCTCGACAGGCCCGAAGGCGACTGCGGAAACGCCCCCAAGGACCATGCCGGACAGCTGAACCGCCGCTACCGTTTCCGCCTGGCGGGAACCGGGTTCTGGCGCTTCTACAATAGCGAGATCCAGGGTCTCCATCTCGACGAACTGCCTATTGGATGCCGCTCCGACTATTGGCACCGCGTGCTCGACCTCGTCGTCTCCCAGCGCCGCCCCTTCCACGGCGTGACCAAGCCCAACACGCCCGTCGGTTCGCACATGGCGCAGTTCTGGGTTCGCCTTCCTTTGTCCTCGGACGGCGTGAATATCGATTCCATCCTCGGTTATGACCACATCTGCCCCCTCGAAGAGGCAGTTCAGGTGCATGGAAACGCACAGAAGGTTTACGCCTGATTTCAATAAGTTCTATCTTTGTTCTCACGCAGTTTCGCGTGGCTGAACGGCTGATCACGAAAAAAGTATAGGAATATAATCCTCACCCGGTCAAAGTTCGGCTATAGTCGCGCTGAACGGGAACAAGGAGGGTTCACATGCCACGCCAAAAGAAGGACGTCCCCAGCGATGCGGCGCACGCTCGTCTGGTCACGGCCCTGGTCGCTACGGAACTCGGAACGCCAAGCCTGAATCTGGACGATCCGTCCGAACGCGATCCCCAGTGCGACTTCGCGCGCCAGATCGCCATCTACCTCTACGCCAATCTGTTCGGACACAATCTGTCGCGCATCGGGCGGCAGTTCGGCCGTCACCGCTCGACCGTGGCGCACAGCCTGCGCGTGGTGGAGGACAGCCGCACGGACCCGGCGCTGGACGATGCGCTGGACCGGATGGAACGCTGGCTCGAAGACGTGGTGCCAGCATGAATGGCGACGCCTACCGCCGCAAGACGGAGCAGCTGGTGCGCAGCCTCTATTTCGGCAAGGCGCTGTTGCGGCGCGAAGCCGGGGCGACGCACTGGCCTGCCTACAAGAAGGGCGACCGGCGCACCCGCCCGCTCTTCCTCGTGCCTGTCGTGGACGCGCAATGTCTGATCGATGACGGCGTGCTGGAGATCAAAGAGAAGGGGGTCGGCCTGTCGGACGAGACCTGCCGACGCTTGCTCTACGGCCAATCCGCGCGGGAGATCGTGGCCCAGCAAGAAGACCTGGCGGACGGCCACCGCCGGATCGTGCGGCGCAATATCCGTCTCGGCATGGTGGACCGCCTGTCGCGCAGGCGCGACCGCAATGGCCAGCCCTTGCTGACGGATGCCCAGATCACGGCGGCGCACCGATACACGGC
This sequence comes from uncultured Algimonas sp., assembly GCA_964445685.1. GTDB lineage: Bacteria > Pseudomonadota > Alphaproteobacteria > Caulobacterales > Maricaulaceae > Litorimonas. The sequence continues at coordinate 5,086 of CAYULR010000121.1, read as the reverse complement.
GGACTTGCTGCGCGCGTGCGAAGGCCAAGTCGGCAGCGGGGCCAGCCTGTCGGACCGGGTGGACGGATCCCGCGCCCATGACGGCGCGGAACGCCGCGCGCTGGCCCGCATCGACGCAAACCGGTCCCTGGCTGCGGCGCGCGCCGCCGTTCAGCCCAAACTGGCGCGGTTGCTCGACGCGGTCTGCGGAGCCGACGAACGGCTGGAAGCCATAGAACGGGCGGAACATTGGGCGCGCGGCATGGGGCTGGATTTGTTGCGCATCGCGCTGGACCTGCTCGTCGCCCATTACGGCACGGTGCCGGGCGAAAGGGCAGGGCGTTGCGAACAGCCCAGGCGCGGCGCGGCGTGACGGACACCCCGGCCAGCCTCATCGCGGCGCTCCAAGCCAAACTGATCGCTCTGGGTGCGGCACTCGACACGCTGCCTGCACGGGAGATCGAGGCCACGGCGAAATCGATCAATGCCCTCATCGGAAGCCTGGAACGGGCGGAGGGGTTCCTGCGCACGCATGATGCGTCCTCCACGGCGGACCGCCTGTCGCCCGCCTCGCGCGAAGAGCTGCTCCGGAAGATGCAGCGCATGGTCGACAATGGTGTTTTACGCGGGTTGCCAAGTGAGTGAGGCGGCAAGCAGCATCGGCCTGACCGAAGCAGAGGCCCGCTACGTCCAGGCCAATTGGCACGGAACGGCACGGGCAGACCAGATCGCGCCGTCCGACCCCGACTGGACGGTCTGGCTGGTCATGGGCGGTCGCGGGTCGGGCAAGACCCGCACGGGCGCGGAATGGGTGCTGGACCAAATCAGGGCGGGCGCTCGGCGCATCGCCCTTGTCGCGCCGACCCTGCATGATGCGCGCGAAGTCATGCTGGGCGGGGATAGCGGGATCGTCAGGGTGGCGGACCGCGGCCTGCGCCCGCGCTACGAGCCCACCCGCCGCCGTCTCGTCTTTCCCGACAATGAGATCTGCGGCGGTGCCGTGGCCTATCTGTTTAGCGCGTTCGAACCGGACCGTCTGCGGGGTCCGCAATTCGATTGCGCGTGGGGCGACGAGTTCTGCGCCTGGGCCGACCCGGACGCGGTGCTGTCCAACCTACGCATGGGCTTGCGGCTGGGAGACCGGCCAAGGCTCTGCCTCACGACGACGCCCCGGCCCAGCCCGTCGCTCGACAGGCTGATCGCCGCGCCCGGCACGCGGACGACGCGGTCGCGAACCCGAGACAATGCCGAATATCTCGCGCCGGGTTTCATCGAAGCCATGGAGGACACGTATGGCGGCAGCGCGCTGGGACGGCAGGAACTGGACGGCGAGTTGGTGCGCGACCACCCCGACGCCGTCTTCCGCCGGGCCGATATGGATGCTCACCGCGTTCAGGACGCCCCGCCGCTGGACCGTGTCCTCGTGGCGCTCGACCCGCCCGCAACGTCCGGAGCGGGGGCGGATGCATGCGGTCTGGTCGTCGTCGGAAGCGCAGGGCAGGGACGGGAAGCGCGGGCCTATGTCCTGCAGGATGCCACGCTCCAGCGAGCCGCGCCGGACCGTTGGGCGGAGACGGCCGTCGCACTTCTCCACGAGCATGGCGCCGAGGCCGTCCTGGCCGAAGGCAATCAGGGCGGAGAGATGATCGAGGCCGTGATCCGCGAGGTCGATCCCGATGTCCCGGTTCTTCGCCGTCATGCGCGGCGGTCCAAACGTGGTCGCGCCGTGCCCGTCGGGCTGCTCTACGCGCGCGGCCGCGTCAGCCATGTTGGGCGGCTGGACGCGCTGGAAGACGAGCTTTGCGCCTTCGGCGGTCCGCACCAGTCCGGAAGCCCGGACCGGATGGACGCCCTGGTGTGGGGCGTGTCGGAACTGCTGCTCGCAAAGCAGGGTGTTCCGAAAATCCATCTGATTTAAAAAAGCGCCGACTTTAACCCACCATTTACCACGCTCCTCCAAAAGTGTAGCGCTACGGACCACGGGGGCAGGACGCCTTCGCCAGGGGCCGATTGCGTAAGGAGCCGCACATGAGCGAGCGCGCCGATACCCCCGAAACCGCCGTCGATGTCCGCCGCAAGGTGGCCGATGCGCAGATCGAACTCCGCAAGGTCGACCGTGAACTGGGTCGCCTGAATTGGGATCTGGCCCGCGAACTGATCACGCTTGCCGAACAGACGGGCGACCACGACACGCTGATCGAGGCTGTCGAAGCGCTCCGCTCGGCCACCCGCTACTATACATTCGAAGACGCCCCGCGCGACCATGCCCGCATCCAGCAGGCCATCGCCGACACGCTTTTGGCCTTTGGCCGCAAGACGATGGACGGCACGGCGCTGGGGTCCGCGCGCGACGCGTACCGGGGCGCGATCACGCTGGCGTCTCTGCTGTCCGATGAAACGCTGCGGGACGAACTGCGCATCTCTTATAAAGAAACGCTCGACCTTCTGGGCGAGCTGCCGCGCACCGAACCGCTTTTCCGAGTCGCCTAGACCCGCCCGGACCCGCACCTTGCAAAATACGTCCGCGTTTATCGCGGTTGTAAAACCCTTATCGGCCAAGGGGTTGAAAGAAATTTCGACAATCTAATCCTCCTTCGGGAAAATGGCCCCATAAACCCCTTATCGCTGCTCAAAAGGTTTGTGTGGGGCTAATACCCTACGGGTACCCCAAACTTTAATATCCGTTTTCCCGGGCGATCCGCCCGGACGGACGCGCCTGCGCGCCTGAACGACACAGGACACGGCGGAGGCATCGATCCAGACGTCTGCATTCGACCGGGCGGAGGTCGTGCAACTCGCCCCTGACGGTCGCGAGAGTCTTTTCCCGGCGACGTTGAATGTCACAGGGGTGTGACTAAATAGCAAGAGATGGCAACGAAGAACCCATACGACCTGCTGGGCGTGCAGAAGAGAGCGACGGAGAAGGAAATCCGGTCCGCCTACCGCAAGCTCGCCAAGAAGCTGCATCCCGACGTCAACCCGAACGACGAGGCGGCGGCCGAACGCTTCAAGGAAGTGACGGCGGCGTACAACCTGCTGTCCAACGAGGACCTGCGGAAGCAGTACGACAGCGGTCAGATCGACGCGCAGGGCCAGCAGCGCAATCCGTTCGCGGGCGCGGGCGGATTTGGCCAGAGAGGTGGACCCGGTTTTGAGACAGGGTTTGGCGGGTTCGAAGGCTTTGGCGGGCGGCGCGGTCCGGGTGGCGGGCAGATGGGCGGGGACGACATGTCGGACCTGTTCAGCTCGCTCTTCGGCATGAATACAGGCCCCTTTGCGGGCGGCATGCGCGGCGGGATGAACCGTCCGGCCAAGGGCGCGGATGTGCGCTACACGGTCAATCTCGGTCTGCCCGAGGCTTTGCGGGGCGGAATGCGACAACTGCCCGGTGGAACGAAAGTTCGCATCCCTGCGGGGGTTCGCGACGGCCAGACGTTGCGCGTGCGCGGCAAGGGCCAACCGGGACAGTCTGGTGGTCCCAAGGGTGATGCGCTTGTGAAGGTCGCGGTCTCGGACCATCCGAACCTGCGCCGTGATGGCGACGATCTTCACCTCAGCTTGCCGATCTCGCTGAAGGAAGCGCTGGACGGCGGCTCCGTCCGCATCGACATGCCAAGCGGGTCTGTCGCGTTGAAGATCGCCCCAGGCTCCAACACGGGAAAGAAGATGCGCCTGAAGGGCAAGGGCGCCCCCCGGAAGGGCAAGGGTGATGGTCGCGGCAACCTGATCGTGGAACTGGTCGTGACGCTAACGGAAGAAGAGCTGGCGGCGAAGACGGCGCTGGCGGATTTGCTTCCCGATGACGGCGGCGAGGGCTTGCGCGACGGCTTGGTTTGATGGACTGGAACGGGACCTGCACAGCCCATTCAGTCTTCATTCAGAGCCGCAAAGCTATACCCGACGGAACATGAAACGCCTGACTTTGACAACCCTTGCAGCCTTGATCGGCCTTGCAGCAGCGCCCGCAGCGGCGGCCCCGTCCTTCGACGTGGCCGATCGTGTGCGTCCGGCCGTGGCTGCATCGGCGTGGCAGGAGGTCCAGCGCCAGATCTCTCCGCAGGAAGCCGTCGTCATTGCCCGCCGCCGGGTTCCGGGGGGTGAGGTCGTGGATATCCGCCGCACAGCCGGGGCATACCGCGTCCGCATCATCGCGCGCGACGGGCGGGTCGTCGATATCGTGGTTGACGCCACGACGGGCCGCGTCCGATAGCATCCTTCTCCGCCGTGGCGGGTTTAAGTCCTGTATTCCACCTTCGGAGGCCCTCATGCGTATTCTTGTCGTCGAAGACGATCCCGATCTGTCCCGCCAGCTGAAGCAGGTCCTGAAGGAACAGGGCTATGCGGTGGACGTCGCAACGGACGGTGTCGAAGGACACTTTCTAGGCGATACGGAACCTTACGACGCGGTCGTGCTAGACCTCGGCCTGCCGCAGATCGACGGCGTTTCCATCCTGCAGAAGTGGCGTGCGGACGACCGCAAGATGCCCGTGCTGATTCTGACCGCTCGCGACCAGTGGAGCGAGAAGGTGGCGGGTTTCGACGCGGGCGCGGACGACTATCTGACGAAGCCCTTCCATACGGAAGAGCTGCTGGCGCGGCTGCGGGCGCTTCTGCGCCGTGCCGCAGGCCACACGACCGACACGATCGAGATCGGCGGCCTGGTTGTGGACAACCGCGCCGCCCGCGCCTTCGTCGACGGGATGGGTATCAAGCTGACCAGCCACGAGTTCCGCCTGCTGGCCTATATGGCGGCACATAAGGGCCGGGTGATTTCGCGCACCGAGATGGTTGAGCATATCTACGACCAGGATTTCGACCGCGACAGCAACACGATCGAAGTCTTCATCGGACGGCTGCGCAAGAAGATCGGCACGGACCGGATCGAGACGGTCCGGGGTCTCGGATACCGTCTGGTCGATCCGGACTCCCCGCAGGAGCCAGGCTAGGCCCCTGTCTTGAGTGCGGGGAACAATCCGTCTCTCGTCTCCCGGCTTGTCCGGGCGGCTTTGTTCTGGACGGTGCCCGCGCTCATCACGATTTCGGTGCTGCTGACCTGGTTCTACCGCAACACCGTCTACTCCTCCTTCGACGATCCGCTGGAGTCCGC
>CAYULR010000120.1:0-7494 GCA_964445685.1 uncultured Algimonas sp. | reverse complement strand
ACCCCGTGCTCGCTTCGCTGCGCGCGCCGCCCTGCGGCCAGGGGGAGAGCTTAACTACCCACGCAGACCAAGCACCTTGTCTGGGTGCATGCCATCCACATACCCCATAAACGCCCCGTGAATGTTGTACCCCAACAACTCCCGCACCCGCTTCGGCAGGCCCGACACGACGTCCCGCCGCGTTCCGAGCAGCATGTTCTCCAGCGGCCGCGCCCAGCCTGGGCAGTATTGTGGCGTCACGATCAGGCGGGGCGTGTCCGTGCGGTTCGCTCCGCCCCGGTGGAACAGCGTCCCCTTCGCCACCATCAGAGACCCTGACGGCATGACGGCTTTGATAAGGCCGGGATGATCCCCGTCGGGGCGCGGCACGTCCGGGCCCCACAAGTGACTGCCCGGAATGATCTCCGTCGCGCCATTCTCTTCCGTCGTATCGTCGATCGCCCAGAAGGTGCTGACCCCCAGCGCCGGGCGGGGGCGCGGGACGAGGATCTGTTCGTCGTCCGCGTGCCAGTCCTGCACCGTCTCGTCCTGCAGCAGCTGGATGGCGAGCATCGCCGACAGCAGGCACGACCCGCCGAACTCCCGCTCCACGAAGCTGAGTGCCAGCGGGTGCGCCGCCAGCGCGCCGAACACGTCCGGCGCTTTGTCGATCAGCGCATAGACCCGGTGCGAGCGCAGTCCTTCAAAGTCGTTGCGCCCGCGCTTGGTCAGGTGCGGCGTCAGCGCGTCCCGGATGGCTTGGACCTCCTCCGCCGACAGAATGTTTTCAAAAATGACGTAGCCGTCGCGCTCATAGGCCTCCCACGCGGTCTTCCACTCTTCCGATTGCGTCAGCTCCGTCCCCGCCACGCTCATATGACGGTCGGTCAGATCCTGCAGCGATGTCGCGGTGGTCAGCATGGCACTCCCCTTTATTGAGTTGAACTCAACTTGCGCGAACTCGCGCCTCTTGGCAAGGCTCCAAACCATGCCGAAAGCGTCTGCCGCCCCTGCCATTCTGAAAGCCGCTCAGGCCTGCCTGATCGAAGGGGGCGGCATGTTCGAGATGCGGGCCGTCACCGACCGGGCGGGCGTGTCCGAAGGGCTGGTCTATCACTATTTCAAGTCCAAGGCCGGGCTGATGGCTGCGATCGTGAGCGACTTCTACGAGCGCTACGGCGCGGTGGCGAACCGTCATGTGGACCGGGACGTGCCGTGGCTGGAGCGGGAGGAAGCGCGGCTGCGCGCCACCGTCGAGTTCCTCTATGACGATCCGCTCGCCCGGATCGTCATGGGCGGTCTCGGTCGCCTGCCCGATGCGGCGCGCGCGGAAATGGAAAACCGCCGCGACATCGCAGAGCGGTCCGTGCGCAATGTGCGCTCAGGCCAGGAACAGGGCGTCATACCCGGAAGCGTCAACGCCGAGATTGCCGGGCCCGCCACCATCGGCGCGATGAACCAGGTCGTCATGCAGGCGCTGGCGCAGGATCCGCCCACGCCGAGAGACATCGTCGCGACGGAACTGTGGCGGATCATCAGGGCGATTGTCGAGGCGGACGGCTAGCTCGCGCAGTCCCCGTCCATCGCCTCGATCCAATCCCGGATCAGCGCCACGCCCTCTTCATGGGCGAGCGAGCGGCCCAGTTCCGGCATCATCGCGCCGGGCTTCGTACTGGCCAGACGGTAGGGCAGGATCGACGCGTCCGGATCGCCGGGCACGATGGAGAATATCCGTCCACCCGTGCCGGACCCGGCGGCGATAGGCGGCTTGCACCGGCCGACTGTGCGCAGGTCTTCCGCATCCAGCCGCAGGTCGAGCCCCGACGTATCCGCAGGACCACCCGGCTGGTGGCAGTGCGCGCAGTTCGCCGCAAGATAGGACCGGGCGCGTTCGTCCAGCGTCGCGTCTTCGTCCAGATAGCTGACGACCTGAGCGAACGTGTCGGGGCGCATCACGCCCGCCACCACCATGCGGGACCGGTCCGTGAATTGCGGCGCGGTCGCGCCCAGGGGATGGAACTCGCCCGTGCTCATGTCGGTGACGTGGCAGCCCGCGCACTGGTTTTCGTTCGGCACGACATAGGCGAAGTCATCGCCGTCCAGCGACAGCGGCACAACCGCGCCGGTCCGCTTCAACGTGGCTTCGGTCTCGTCTGCATTCCAGACATAGCTGATGGGCTCCCACCCCGCCTCGCGCCGCACGAGCAGGCGCGTCTCGATCAGGCGGTTGGCGGACAGGTCGATGGCATCACTCCCGGTGTCCGCGACCTTGACCAGCCCGCTGCCGTCTTCCGGATAGTAGAACGTCTTGGAGAGCACCGAGCCGACCGGATAGTCGAGCGAGCTGTCCTCCAGCACAGGCGCGGCCTCCGGCACGTGGACGGTGCGCATCTTGTGCGCGTAGTCGGTGAAGAGCGGCGCGCGCACGCCGTACATGACGCTGCCCTGGGCCGGGACCAGATGGCCGCGCGTCGTCTGCAACACGTTCCAGTCGGACAGGCGCGCCGGGTTGGCGTCCGCGTGGAAGACCGGACCCTCCGGCTGGACGGCCTCTGGCGCCTGACCGCAGGCGGCCAAGGCTCCAGCGAATAGAAGAACGAGCGCGCGTTTCATGCTTTCGCTAGCCTTCTTTGAGGGACACTTCGGCCAGTCGTGGCAGCGTGCAGCGGTGACCCTCATTGTCCACGCGCATATTTTCCGAGCCGCCCGCCAAGTCCGCGTTGAACACGTCGGCGTCCTCCTGTTCAATGCAGATCTGCGGGTCGTCGCCGTCGCGCACATAGCCGTCCCACAGAACGTGCGGGAAGCGCCCCGTCAGGCCGAACTTCAGCGTCTTGGCCGCCTTGAGTTCCATGCCGTCCGGCTTGTCCCCGCCGCCGGACAGTTCATTGGAGTGAACGTGGATGCGGTCCGGATAGGGATCGAACGTGTCCGACCAGGACGTGTCCGCGAAGTTGGAGGAGTAGACCGAGGCGATGATGATGTTGGCCGTGCGGTTGTCGCGGATGCGGTTGTCAAAAATCTCCACATCGTCATGGCTGTTCACCACCACGCCCGACCCGGCCGGGATGCTGGCCACCGGCGTTCCGGGATGGCCGAAATTGCCGCGGTCGTTCTCGTACACCTCATTGTCGTAGACGCGCACCCGCGCGCCCGGCTGCGTCAGGCCCGGCATGTTGAACACCAGGATGCCGCCCGTATTGTCGGTGGCCGTGTTGCCGTACACATCCGCGTCCTGCGTGTTCTCGATCTCGATGCCCGCCACGTTGCGTTCCGCGCGGCTGTTGCGAACGATCACGCCCTTGGACTGCCCGACATAGATGCCCGCATCCGACGCGCCGATCGCGACCACGTCCTCGATCAGCACGTTGGTCGTCTGCACGGGATAGAGGCCGTACGCGCCGTTTTCGGTCTTCGCCTCGCCCGTCCATTCCACGCGCACGCCCCGGATGGTGACGCCGTCCGTGTCGCTGACCTTGATGGCGTCGCCCTTGGCGTCCTCGACCGCGAAGTTTTCGAGCACCACATCGTCGCCCGTCACGAGCAGGCCTTCCGCGCCAGCAATCTGTCCCTTGAAGGACAGGACCGAGCTGTCCATCCCCTCGCCCCGGATGGTCACGCCGTCCACCGTGAGCGACAGCCCCCGGTCCAGCCGGTGCGTGCCCGCCGGGATGGTGATCACGTCGCCGGGCTTCGCGTCCAGCAGCGCCAGCTGCAGCGTGTCCTGGTAGCTTTCGGCCGCCGCATCCAGCGGGGCCGCCTCCTCGACCTGCCCCTGCGAGCAGGCAGCCAGCCCGGCTGCGAGCGCAGCACTCATAAGTAGATGACGCATAATCTGTTCCTCCCGGCGCTAAGGTGAACAATGTTCGCATTCCGGTCAAGCTTGTCGCAGGGCCGCCCCGCAGCTAGGCCTTGCCCATGCCTTCACCCGACGCAGCGACCCGGAAGCCGCCCCAGCAGGCCCGCGCGGCCGCGAAGCGCGCCATCATCCTAGACGCGGCGGAGCGCCTGCTGGAGACGCAGGCCCCCGGCGCGCTGACGACGCGCGGCATCGCACAGGCCGCCGGCGTGCCAGTGGGGTCCGTCTACCGCTACTTCCGGGATGCGGACGACCTGCTGCGCCAGCTGTTTGCGCGCATGAACGAAGGCACGCTGGAGGCGCTGGAGACGGCGGACAGCAAAGGCGACTGGCGGCGCGAGCTCGACCGCATCTTCGCCGCCCTGTCGCGCATGCATGCGGGCCACCCCGCCTACGGCCCGCTCATGGCGCATCTGAAGCGCCCCGAAGAGCTGGAGGATCCCGTGAGCGCGCGGGTGGCGGAACTCATCGCGCGGCGCAGGCCGGACTACGCGACGGACCTGGTCCAGGATATCACGCGCACCGCGCTCGCCACTATCGAAGGCGTGGAAGCCCGGCTGCACACGCTGCCCGGCGCGCGGCGGGACGCGGCGCTGTCGCAGGCCCGGATCTGCGTTGTCGCCTATCTTGCCCAGCATTTCGGCGAGTCCGGCGCGCGATGAAACCCCGCCTGCGCCGCCACGCCAAGGAGGCCCTGCGCCGCACCGTGGTCGGGGCTGGCATCGCCTACCTCGCCCTGCACGCACTGGGGCTTCTCTATGCGGTCGTCCCGGTTCCCCTGACGCCGAACATGGTCTTCACCCGCCCGGACGGCACGCAGCTGCAGCGCGACTGGACACCGATGGAGCGCATCTCGCCCCACATGGCCGCCGCCGTGATCGCGGCCGAGGATTCGCGCTTCTGCGGCCATGACGGCATCGACTGGGCCGCCATCTCGGAGGCGGCCCGGAACAACCGCGACGGCGGAGGCAGGCGCGGCGGCTCGACCCTGACGCAGCAGACGGCCAAGAACGTCTTTCTGTGGAACGGCGGCGGCTATGCGCGAAAAGCGGTGGAGGCGTGGCTGGCGCTCTATATCGACACGGTCTGGACCAAGCGGCGCATCCTGGAAGTCTATCTGAACGTGGCCGAATGGGGCGACGGGATCTACGGCGTGGAGGCGGCCGCCAAAGCCCGCTTCGGCAAGAGCGCGGCCGACCTGAGCGAGCGCGAAGCCGCCCTCCTCGCCGCCGTCCTGCCCAACCCCAATGACTGGCGCGCCGACCCGCCGGGACCGTATGTGCGCGGCCGGGCAAGCACGCTCCAGCAACGCGCCCGCATGGTGCGCAATGACGGGCTGGATGCCTGTGTGAGGCGTTAGGCCCTATTCGTAGTAGTCCTTCACCTCGGGGTGGTTCCTCAGCTGCTCCGGCCTGTAGGGCTCGACCGCCTCCAACACAGGGACGGGGCCGCTTTCGAAGCGCTCGATCACGCTGGGGTGCAGTTCTCCTTCGCCCGAGACATAGCGCGGATTGAGCTTCCATTTCATGAGGCCCAGCTTGTCGAGCATGTAGATCTGGCGGTGCTGGAGCCCGGACGGATCGCCGAAGGTGTTGAGCATGTCTTCGCGGATCTGGACGTCGGGAACGCATTCCGTCAGCTCGTCCACCATCCAGGACAGCGCGATATCGCTGAGGCGCGACTCGCTCTCCGGGTAGCTGCCGCCAATGTCGCTGTGACAGCCCGCGAACCAGACCTGCTTGAGCCAGGCAGGGGTCTGGGTCTGCTTTCTGGCAACGGTCTTCGAGCTTGCCCAGCCGACCTGCCGGAAGTTGGCCCTTTCTTCGTCGATGGCGAGCGCGTGCCGGGCGAAGCCGACTTCACCCGACAGGAACCGGTCGTAATTCTTGCTTCGCCAGAAGGCCAAATGGCTTCGACGTTTCGACAGGTCCGGATGGGTCGGTGCCGTATCGCTGCTCGGCAAAAATGTTTTCCAAGCCCGGAGCAGGGTCCGGAGCGGCCAATAGATGAAAAACGCAATCGCCAACACCGCAGCGGCCTTGAACGGCCACCAGACATTCATGAAGAACTCCAACCAGAACGGGGCCAGAAGGACGGTGGAAATAGCCAGGTAGAGAGTTTTCAGCCTGTTGTTTCCCAGAGCCGCCACCGTATCGAACACGCCGATGAAATGCGGCTCGACATTGCCCCGGGGCGCGCTCTCGTCTCCGTTCTGGTAGGATTTGTATTTGACCCGGAAACGACGGCCGAGTTCCTCTCTCTGCCGGAAAAACGGCGATTGGGGCCTCGGCTTTCCCGCGCCGTGATTATAGACCTTGAAGACCGCTTCTTCCGCGATCTTGCGCAGCGCCTTGCCGTGTTTTGGCACGGGGCTTCCGTCCGGCATTTCCACCGGAACGCCGCACAAATTCATCAGGGAGGACAGCGCCCGGACCGTGTAGGCCCCGCGCGAGAAACCGAAGAGGAGAACCTTGTCGCCCTCTTCATAGTTGGCGATGATCGCGGAATAGCAATCGACGATGTTCGTATCGATCCCCGTCCCGATCATGGCTTCGAGCGCCTGCCTCACCCGGCGGAACGTCAGCCCGCCGACCTCGCCGCGCCCCAGCCCCGCATCGTAGAAGGCGACCTGCTCGGACGGGTCGATCGGCGAATCCGGTCCGGGCCGCGTTGCGCGGTAGAGCTTGTAGATGTTCGAGAGGCGCTGGTCGGGCCGCAGCCCGCCCCGTTGCCCGGTCCCGTCGGAATAGATGAGGATGAGTTTCGGCATGGCCCGGCTTTACCTGAAGCCACACCCCCTCACAATGACAACCCCCGATAGAAGGAACGTCCGGCGGGCGTTCTAGCTCAGCACGTCGAGCAGGGCTTTCGCCACCGCCGGAATGTTGCTGGCATTGGCGCCGGCGATGTTGATGCGGCCGGAATTGGTCATGTAGAGGGCGTGGTCCTCCCGCAGGGCTTCGGCCTGTTCCTTGGACACGGGCAGCGTGGAGAACATGCCGGTCTGGTCCACCACGGCGCGGGCGATATGTTCGCCGCCCTGCACGTCGAGCGCCTCGGACAGCAGGCGGCGGAGCCCCAGCATCCGGTCGCGCATTTCGGCCAGTTCCTCCAGCCACAGGCGGCGCAGGTCGCCATTGCCGAGGATGCGTTCCACCAGCTGCGCGCCGTGGTCAGGCGGCATGGAGATGAGCGTGCGCTGGATCGCGCCGAGCTGGCTCTGCACCACGGCGGCCTCGTCCGGCGTGCGGCACAGCACGCCGAGCAGGCCGACGCGTTCCTTGTAGAGGCCGAAATTCTTCGACGCCGACACGGTGAAGATCGCTTCGGGGCACGACCGGACGATCAGGCGGAGCCCGTAGCCGTCCTCGTCCAGGCCGTGGCCCAGACCCAGATAGGCGAGATCGACGAAGGGGATGAGACCGCGTTCGTTCAGGAACGGCACCAGGCGGTCCCACTGCGCCGCTGTCAGGTCCGCGCCCGTCGGATTGTGGCAGCAGCCGTGCAACACCACCAGATCGCCCGCTTTCGCGTTGGCATCCAGATGCGCCAGCATGTCGTCGAAATCCACGCCCAGCGTCTCGCGGTTGTAGTAGGGATACTCGGCCAGGCTCAGCCCTGCGGAGCCGATCAGCGGGATATGGTTCGCCCAGGTC
>CAYULR010000119.1:0-7510 GCA_964445685.1 uncultured Algimonas sp. | reverse complement strand
GTTGAAGACGCTCGCCCCGGATCATGTGCGCTTCGGGCTGTCGGCGACTGTCGCCGAGCCGGAGACGGCGGCCGCCTCGCTCGGACCATCCGGCACGCCCGCCGAACTGATCGAGGTGGCGGGCGACACGCCGCCGGAGATCACCATCATCGAGCCGGAGCGCAGCTTCCCGCTCGGCGGTCATTCCCCGCGCTTTGCCGTCAAGGACATCTACGAGATCATCCGCGACCACAAGACGTCCATCATCTTCGTCAATACGCGCGCCCAGGCCGAAGTGCTGTTCCAGCAGCTGTGGGAGGTGAACGAGGACGGGCTGCCTATCGGGGTCTATCATGGCAGCCTCGCGCGCGACCGCAGGCAGAAGACCGAAGCGTTGATTTCGTCGGGCCAGATGCGCGGCGTGGTCTCCACGTCTGCCTTGGAGATGGGCATCGACTGGGGCGACGTGGACGTGATCGTGCAGGTCGGTGCGCCCAAGGGCGTGTCACGTTTGTTGCAGCGTATCGGCCGGTCCAACCACCGCATCGACGAAGCCTCCAAGGCGATCCTCGTCCCGACCAATCCGCTGGAAGTGGTGGAGTGCGACGTGGCGATCCAGGCGATCCGCGACGGCCACCGCGACGGGGACGAATATTCGAGCGGCTCCATGGACGTGGTCGTGCAGTATCTCGTCAACCGGGGCTGTGCGGGCCGCGTGAAGAAGCGCGAAGCCTTGGCCGAGATCCGTTCCGCCTGGCCCTACCGCGACCTGAAAAAGGACGACTTCGACGCCATCCTGAACTTCGCCGTCGATGGTGGATATGCGCTGAAGACGTATGAGCGCTTCAAGCGCCTGAAGCAGACGTCGCGCGGCTACATTATTGCAAGCCAGCCCCAGGCCCGCCGCCACCGCATGAACATCGGCACCATCGTCGAATACGCCAAGCTGAAAGTCCGCCGCCTGCCCTCGTCCAAATCCAAGCGCGGCCGCGTGGTGGGCGAGATCGAGGAGCGGTTCGTGATGAACCTGAACCGGGGCGACACGTTCGCGTTCGCGGGTGAAACGCTGCGTTATGAGGGCATCCGCGACATGGCGGTGGAAGCCGTGCCCGCGCCCCGGTCGCGGCCCAAGATCCCGGCCTATGCGGGCGGGATGATGCCGCTGTCGAGCTATCTCGCCGACGGGGTGCGCGCCGTAGTGAGTGACCCGGCGCAGTGGCACCGCCTGCCGGAGCAGGTGGAGCGGTGGCTGATGCTGCAATCGCTCTACTCGGACCTGCCCGGCGAAAGTGGCCTGCTCGTGGAGAGCTTCTTCGACCGCAAGGACCACGTCCTGCTGGTCCACACCTTCGAAGGGCGCAAGGTGAACAACGCGCTCGGCTTCCTGCTGACCAAGCGGATGGAGAAGATGGGCCTCGCGCCAATCAACTTCACTATCACCGACTATGCGCTCTGCATCACATCGCTGGAGCCTGTGAACAGCCTGGACGGCCTGCTGGACGCGGATATTCTGGAAGACGAGCTGGATGAGTGGATCGTCAACTCGCCCATGATCAAACGCTCCTTCCGCAAGATCGCGACGATCGCGGGCCTGACCGAACAGCGCCTGCCCGGACAGCAGCGCACCATGAAGCAGGTGACGTTTTCGACCGACCTGATCTACGACGTACTGCTGAAATACGAACCGGACCACATCTTGCTGCGGATCGCGCGCGCCGAAGCCGAAAGCGACCTTCTGGACGTGGACAGGCTGCGGGGCTTCTTGTCGGATGTTAAGCACGACACTGCGTTCCGCACCTTGCCGCATGCGAGCCCCCTCTCCATTCCCGCCATGATGCAGGTCGGACGCGAACAGATTCGCGGCGACGCGCAGGCGAGACTGGTGGCCGAGACCGCCCAGTCGCGGGCCCACGTCCAGGACTATATGGAAGGGATCGGCGACAGCCTGCTCAACCAGGTGAAGGCGTATGTGGACGAACGGGGAGAGGAAGAGACCGACGGCACGGACACGACGTCCGGCGCGACCCCGTCTTGAACCCATGGAACGCATGGAGTTCGCCACGCCGTCCGGGCCGATCGTGTTCGACCACCGCAAGGGCGCGTTCCTGACGGAGTGCGAAACGCTGCTGGTCGCGGACCTGCACTTCGAGAAGGGGAGCTACCTCCAAGCCATCGGCCACGCGCCGCTGCCCGCCTACGACACGGCGGACACTTTGGAGCGGCTCGACGCGCTGATCACCACCTTCCGGCCCAAGCACGTGGCCGCCCTAGGCGACAGTTTCCACGACATCCACGCAGGCGAGCGGATGCGCGCCCAGGACCTGGACGCCATGAACGCCGTGGTGAAACGCGTGGAGCGCTTCACCTGGATCCTCGGCAACCACGACCCGGACGTGCCGGAGAACCTGATCGGCGACCGGGAGGACCATCTGGAATGCGGGGGCTTCCTGCTGACCCACCATCCGACTGACCCGCTGGTCGACGGCGGCGTAAACGTCTGCGGGCACCTGCACCCCAAAGTGCGCATCTCCACCCGGCGTTCGGGCGTGTCCGCGCCGTGCTGGGCGGTGAGCCGCGAGCGCATCATCATGCCGAGCTTCGGGACCTTCACGGGCGGGCTGGACGTGAACCACCCGGCCATCGCGGACGAGCTGTCCGGCGCAAAGGCCTACTTCGCGACGACGCAGAACCGGGTCGTGGCACTTGCAGGTTAAGGGCGCAGGATAGGGAACCGAACGACAGGAGCGCCGTTGCAGGGAAACAACCATCCAAGGGGTTTCCCATGAGCATTCTCGGTCTCATCGTTCTCGGCGCCATCGCCGGTTTTCTTGCCAAGCTGATCCTAAGCAAGAGCAAGGAGCCGCGCGGCTTCTTCGGCACCATCCTGACCGGTATCGCGGGCGCGTTCGCCTTCACCTACATTGGCGAGATGATCGGCATCTACCGGTCGGGCGAATTCGCGGGCTGGATCGGCGCGACCATCGGCGCCATCCTCGTCAGCCTCGTCTGGGCCGCCATCACCCGGAAGTAGTGCCCGCGCGCCGACCCAGCAGGCGGCCATCGATCAGAACCAGCCCTACGGCGATCACGCCCGCGCCCAAAAGCTGTGCGCCGGACAGGCGCTCGCCCAGGAATACGACACCCAGGACCGTCGCCGTGATCGGCATCAGGAACCCGGCCAGCGCGGCATTCGTCGCGCCTGCGCGTTCGAGCAGGCGGAAATAGAGCACATTGGCCAGCACCGTGCTGAGGAGCACGATGCCGAGCAGGCTCAGCACGGCCTCCAGTGGCAGGGACGACAGACTGGGCAGGCCTTGCGTTGCAGCCATGGCGGGCAGCAGCAAGACAGCCGCTGTCGTCAACTGTCCCGTCACGACCATGATCGGCGTTAGGCCCATCGCGGCGAAACGGCGCGAATAGATGGCCGCGCTCGCATAGGACAGGGACGCCCCGACCACGGCAAGCTGTCCCGTCACCGACCCGCTGAACCCGGCAGAGACCGCGTCAGGCCCGATCAGGATCGCCACGCCCGCGACACCTGCCAGCACGCCCGCCAGCTTGGCGAAGGTGAACCGTTCATCCGCCAGCGTCATGCCTGCAATAAGCACGACGAAAAGCGGGGCCGTCGCGTTGAGAACGGACGCCAGACCGGAATCGATACGGGTCTGCGCCCATGTGATCAGGAAGAAGGGCAGCGCGGTGCTGAGCACGCCGACAACAGCCAGCGCGCCCCACTGCGAACTTTCACGCGGCAGGCGGACCCGCCGCGCCGCAACTATGACCCACATCAGAACGGCCCCCAGCCCGACCCGCAGCGCAACGATGCTGAGCGGCGGCAGGTGGTCGACCAGGATTTCGATAAAGAAGAACGCCCCGCCCCAGAAGAGCGCGAGCAGGAGCAGGATACCGATCTCGACCGGACCCATTTGCTGGCGGATCGCCGGGGTCACCGCGCGGCCGTCATGTCAGGAAACGCCGCCCCTTGGGCAGGCGCGCGGCGAGTTGCTGGGCGAGCGGCACGTCGGCGGGCACGAGCGGCAGCCGGACGATGTCCTCCGCCCACGCCCACTTCGTCGCCTGGCCTTCGGTCGGGCGCACGATCCCGTCCCACTGTCGGCAGACATAGGTCGGCATGACCAGCTGGAAGGTGTCGTAGGCGTGGCTGGCGAAGGCGAGCGGTTCCAGGCAGTCGAGACAGACTTCGACGGAGAGTTCTTCGTACAGTTCCCGCACGATGGTCTCTTCGGGCCGTACGCCCGCTTCGATCTTGCCGCCCGGAAACTCCCACAGACCCGCATGGTCCTTGCCTTCGGGGCGCTGCGTGACCAGCACGCGCCCATCCCCCTCGCTCAGCCCGCAGGCCGCGACCCAGACGACGGATCCCGTGAATTTCTCGGACGGCTTGGGAAGTTTGGGGGGAGTCACGAGCGGTAGTCGGCGTTGATGTCGATATAGCCGTAGGTGAGGTCGCACGTGTAGACGGTGAACGCGCCGTCGCCGAGGCCGAGGTCTATGCCGATCTCGATCTCGTCGCGCGCCATGTAGGCCGCGCCGTCCTCTTCCGTGTAGTCCGGATTGCGCTCCCCGTCGCGCGCCAGCGTGTGGGGGCCGAGGCGCACGGTGAGCTTGTCTCGGTCCGCCGGTTCGCCCGCCTTGCCGACCGCCATGACGATGCGGCCCCAATTCGCGTCCGCGCCCGCAATGGCCGTCTTCACCAGCGGCGAGTTGGCGACCGCCATACCCACGGCGCGGGCGGATATATCAGACACCGCGCCTTCGACGCGCACGGTCACGAATTTAGAGATACCCTCGCCGTCCTTCACGACTTGCTGGGACAGATCGAACAAAACGCCGTGCAGTGCGCGGCGGAAGTCTTCCAGCGCGGGGTCGTCCGCGCCCGACACGGCCGCATTCCCGGCCGCGCCGCTGGCGAGCAGCAGAAGCGTGTCGGAGGTGGAGGTGTCGCTGTCGACCGTGACCGCGTTGAAGGTCGGGCCGACCGCCTCGTTCAGCAGCGATTGCAGCACGTCCTGCGGCAGGGCCGCGTCGGTCGCCACGTAGGCCAGCATCGTCGCCATGTCCGGCGCGATCATGCCGGAGCCCTTGGCGATGCCGTTGATCGTGACGGCCGTGCCGTGGATCCGCGCCGTCGCCGTCGCGCCCTTGGGATGGGTGTCGGTCGTCATGATGGCGTGGGCAGCGGCTTCCCAGCCATCCGCGTCCAGCACCATCTCCGGGAAACGCGCCGTGATCTTGCCGGCGTCCAGCGGTTCGCCGATGACGCCCGTGCTGGCGATCTGCACGGCGTCCGCGTCGCCGCCGAAGATGCGTGCCGCCTCGCGCGCCGTTTCCGCGACCGCTTCCACGCTGCGGCGCCCGCCGAACACGTTGGCGTTGCCGCTATTGACCACGACCAGGCGCGGGCCGTCCGTGGGAATGCAGAGCGCCCGGCGCGACCAGTCGACCGGCGCGCCGGGGCATTTGTTTTGCGTGAAAACACCCGCGACCGCCGTGCCGGGCTGTGCGCGCAGGACCCAAAGGTCTGTCCGCCCCCGGTATTTAACGCCCCCTTCCGCGCGCGCCATCTCGATCCCCGCCAAGGGTGGCAGTTCCGGGAAGCGCTCCGGTGCGAAGGGGCTCTTGTCCGGACCGCTCACTGCGCGTCCTCCTCTTGGGTGTCGGGCTCTTGGATGGCGGGCTCTTGGATGATTGGCGTCTCTTCGGGCAGCGCCACCCGGTCTATGTCCGCCTCCTCGCGCAGGCGCGTCACGAGCGACTGCACGGCCTCGAACGTCATGAAGCGCTCGATCTCCTCGCGCGTGTCCTCGAAGGAGCGCGCCGACGGCACGCGCGCATCTACCACCTCGATGACGTAGAACAGACCGTCCAGCTCCACCGGCCCGATGCGGCTGCCCACGACTGTTTCGAAGACGGGTTCGGACAGCGCCGCGTCCAGACCGCCGCGCCCGACCCAACCCAGATCGCCGTCCCGTGCCAGGGTCGGCTCATCCACGGAGAGTTCGAACGCCACGCCCGCGAAGTCTTCCTCGTCGTCCAGGCGGCGCAGCGCGGCCTGCGCGTCCGCTTCGCTCTGGGCCACGATCTGGCGCAGGAAGCGCTCCTCGCCCTGGCCCGCCAGCTCGCTCTGGGCGAGGTAGAGGTCCTGCACGGCGGCGTCGGTGACGGTCTGCGACAGATAGGCCTCCACCCGGTAGTTGCCCAGGATGCGTTCGCGCGCCGCAGAGAGGCGGCGGCGCACTTCCGCGTCCTGCGCCACGCCGCTCTCTATGGCGTCGAGCGACAGGATGCGCTGGTCGATCAGCTCGCCCAGCGCGGTCTCGAAGATCGGACTGTCCGGAAGCAGCGTTTCGTCCGCGCCTATCAGGCCCTGGCTTTCCGCCGCGCGGCGCACATCGGTGAGGCTGATCGTCGTGCCGTTGACGCGCGCGACCACGCGTTCCGTCTGCGGATCGGGGCGCAGGGCCGCGCCGTCATCGTCCAAGGTCGGCCCGCTGGGCGCGCAGGTCGCGAGCAGCAAACCCCCGAAGAAGGCGCATGCCAGTCCCGTCGCCCGCCGCGCAACGCCGCCGCGCAAATATCCGTCCATCATGCCCACCCTCGGCGATCTGAAGGACAGGCACGCCGTGCCCTGCCGAACACGCATCCTTGTCCATTATGTCTGGCCCGTTTCGTTGACTTAAGGGAGGCCCGTTCCTAAGTCACGCCAAAGCCACCGACTGCCCCGTTGGCGACATCAGGCGCACGGATTGCGGCCTGACGCCGCACGGGCTCTACACATCCGCCCTCAAGGATCTCCCATGCTCGGCATCGCCAAGAAGCTCTTCGGCTCGGAAAACGACCGCAAGCTCAAGAAGCTCCGCCCCGTCATCGCGCGCATCAATGCGCTCGAGCCCACCATGGAGGCGATGAGCGACGAGCAGCTGAAGGCCCAGACGGCCCTGTTCCGCGAACGCCTCGCCCAGGGCGAAACGCCCGACCAGCTGCTCGAAGAAGCCTTCGCGACCGTGCGCGAAGCGGCCAAGCGCACGCTCGGCCAGCGCCATTACGACGTGCAGCTGATCGGCGGCATCGCGCTGCACCGCGGCGAGATCGCGGAGATGCGCACGGGCGAGGGCAAGACGCTCGTCTCCACGCTGGCGGCTTACTTGAACGCGCTGACGGGCCGGGGCGTGCATGTCGTGACGGTCAACGACTATCTCGCGCGCCGCGACTCCGAGTGGATGGGCCAGGTCTACCGCTTCCTCGGCATGACAGTAGACTGCGTGAACAATCACGACCCCTACGGCGCGGGCCGCAAGGCCGCCTACGCCGCCGACATCACCTACGGCACGAACAACGAGTACGGCTTCGACTACCTGCGCGACAACATGAAGCTCTCCACCGACGAGATGAGCCAGCGCGGGCACAACTACGCCATCATCGACGAGATCGACTCTATCCTGATCGACGAAGCGCGCACGCCGCTGATCATCTCCGGTCCCACGGAAGACCGCGCGGAACTCTACCGCAC
>CAYULR010000118.1:0-7511 GCA_964445685.1 uncultured Algimonas sp. | reverse complement strand
GGGCAATACGATGTTTTCGCCGGAGAGCGGCGATCTGGCCGCGCTGATCGACTGGGAGCTTGCCACGATGGGCGACCCGCGGCTGGACCTCGGCTGGGTCATGGCGACCTGGCCGGACCCGCAAGGGCGCGACACGGTTGGCATGGACATCACCCCGTGGGAGGGCTTTCCGGACATCGGAGAAATGACGGCGCACTATGCGGAGCGCACAAGCCGGAGCGTGGACAGCGCGGCGTGGTTCGGGGTGCTGGCCTGCTTCAAGCTGGGGATTTTGCTGGAGGGGACTTACGCGCGGAGCCTGGCGGGGAAAGCGCCGAGGGCCGTGGGGGAGCAGCTGCACGCGGCGACGCTGGGGCTGTTCGAGCGGGTGGAGCGGATGATATCCGCAGGCTGATAAGCGATGGGGCCTCCCTTGCCGCCTGCCCCGCCCTCCGCCACTAGTCACCCCATGACGAAACCCCACAAAGGCCCTCTGGCCGGCTACCGCATCATCGAACTCGCAGGCATCGGGCCCGGCCCCTATGCGGGGATGTTGCTCTCCGACATGGGGGCGGAGGTCATTCTGGTGAACCGTCCGGGCTTTGCCGTGCCGACCGTGCACGACCGCAACAAGACCTCCATCGCCATCGATCTGCGTAAGCCCGAAGGCGCGCAGGTTTTGCTGGATCTCGTGGCTAAATCCGACGCGCTCATCGAGGGCCTGCGCCCCGGCGTGGTGGAACGGCTCGGCATCGGGCCGGAGCAGGCGCATGCCGTGAACCCGAAGCTGGTCTATGGCCGCATGACCGGCTGGGGGCAGACGGGACCATGGGCCAAGACGGCCGGGCACGACCTGAACTACATTTCCATCACCGGCGCGCTCGGCGCGATGGGCAAAAAGGGCGAGCCGCCCATGCCGCCGCTGAACCTGATCGGCGATTATGGCGGCGGGACGATGTTCCTCGTGACAGGCATGCTCGCCGCGCTGCTGCAGGCGGAGAAGACCGGCAAGGGCGACGTGGTCGACGCCGCCATGATCGACGGGGTGAACAGCATGATGAGCATGTTCCACTCGCTCGCAGGCCTCGGTCAATGGAAACCGGAGCGCGAAGCCAACCTGCTGGACGGCGGCATGCCCTTCTACCGCTGCTATGAGACGAGCGACGCCAAGTTCATGGCCGTCGGCTGCATCGAGCCGCAATTCTTCGCGGAGTTCCTAAGCCTGCTGGAAATCGACGCGGCAGAGTTCGGCGGGCAGATGGACAAGCGCGAACACGCAGCGCAGCACGCACGGCTCGAAGCGCTGTTCAAGACCAAGACCCGCGACGAATGGGCGGCGGTTTTCGACGGCTCGGACGCCTGCACCTCGCCCGTGCTGGACTACACGGAGGCGGCGGAGCACCCGCAGAACAAGGCGCGCGGCGGCCTGGAACAGCACGGCCCGTTCGTCCATCCGCGTCCAGCTCCGGTGTTCGGAGGAGACTACGACTTCCCCGACCCCGTGCTGCCTGCCATCAATGGCGGCCGCGCGGAGATCACCGACCTTCTCGGCTATGACGACGCGCGCGTCGCGAGCCTCCTCTCATCCAAAATCCTGACGGAGTAGACCCATGTCCGATCTTCTGACCTACGAACTGGACGGCCACGTCGCCATCATCACGCTGAACCGCCCGGAGGCGATGAACGCGTTCAACAAGGCGTTGCGCGGCGAGCTCGCGGCGGCGCAGGCCAAGGCGGAGAAAGACGACACTGTCCGCGTGGTCGTGCTGACCGGATCGGGCCGCGCCTTCTCTTCTGGCACCGACCTGAAAGAAGGTCTGGGCGGCTCCGCCGAGCACGGCCTGTTCGACAATTCCATCCGCGACTACAAACCGCTGGTGGACGGCGTGGCCAAGTCGGACAAGATCTACATCAGCGCTATCAACGGCTTTGCGGGCGGCGTGGCGCTGGGTCTCGCGCTCGGGTCCGATCTCGCCGTCATGGCGGACGATGCGACCGTCTTCTCGCCCTTCATCGGCATCGGCCTCGTTCCGGACGGGGGCGCGAGCTGGTTCTACCTCCACCACCTTGGCTACAAGCGCGCCTTTGCCGCCATGGCCGAAGGCACGCGCCTCGATGCGCAGACCTGCCTCGACATGGGCATGGTCAACAAGGTTGTCCCGGCGGGCGATCTGCGAGCGGAGACGGTCAAGTGGGCGCACACGCTGGCAGAGAAGGCCCCGCTGGCGCTGCAGGCGCTAAAGAAGATCATGCGCGACGCGACCCATTCCACCCAGGAACAGACGGCCCGCGTGGAGAGCGAATACCAGATGATCATGGCCAATAGCGAGGACTCGCGCGAAGGCATCATGGCGTTCGTGCAGAAGCGGAAGCCGAATTTCGTTGGCAGGTAAGCGGTCCAGCAAAGCTGGAATTTTCGCCCCCAAATGGGCGAAAATAGCGTCCTGCCGCGAGCACAGGCGAGCGGACAAAAGGAGCCGGCGCACAGCGCTGTCAATCAAATGACCGACTTCGCCGCCAAACTGGAAGCTGCTCTCGGCTCCCCCGTCACGAACCTCTCCCGCCTCACTGCGGGCGCGTCCATGGAGTCCTGGGCGTTCGAGGCGGATGGCGAGCCGCTCATCCTGCGCCGCACACCGGGCGGCGTGGAAACGAATACGGGCCTCGGCGGCATCTCCATGGCGACCGAAGCCGCCCTGATCCAAGCCGCTGGAGAACACGGCGTGACTGCTCCGGACGTGCGCCGCATCTTCGGTCCCGACAGCCCGGTCGGCACCGCCTACGTCATGACCCGCCTGCCCGGCGAAGCGTTGCCGCCACGCCTGTTCCGCATGCCGGAGATGGCTGAGGTGCTGGACGCCCTTCCCGAACGGCTGGCGCGCGAGATGGCGGCGGTGCACGCCGTGCCGCTGGACACGCTGCCGGACGGGCTGCCGCATGCGGGCGCGGCGGAGCTGATCGAGAGCTACTACGCGGCCTACGAGACGATCGGGGAACGCCGCCCTGTCTACGACCTCGCCTTCCGCTGGCTTCGCGAACACTGCCCCGCGCCGTACGATCCGCCTGCGCTGGTCCACGGCGATTTCCGCATGGGCAACCTGCTGATCGACGCAAGCGGCCTGACGGCCGTGCTGGACTGGGAGATCGCGCATCTGGGCGACCCGCACCAGGACCTTGCCTATATCTGCGCGCCGAGTTGGCGGTTCGGGCGGCGGGACAAGACGGTCGGCGGCATTGGCGAGGTCGAGCCGTTCCTGGCGGCCTACGAAGCCGCATCGAACCGCGCGGTGGACCGAGAGCGCTTCCGTTTCTGGCGCGTGCTGACCACGCTGTTCTGGGGCACGGCCTGCATGACCATGCTGGGCGACTGGCGGTCCGGGGCCGAGCGCACGGTGGAGCGCGCCGCGATCGGGCGGCGCATCAGCGAAGTGGAAGTCGACCTGCTCCTGCTGCTCGCCGGGATCGAAGGCGTGGAGGCAAAGCCGTTGCCCCCCGTCGACATCCCCGCCCGCGACGCGCAGACAGGGCAGACGAGCCTCGCCGAGATGATCACCGCCGTCGCCGAATGGAACGACCGCGACGTCACGCCCAACGCCAAGGGCCGCGACCGCTTCCAGTCGCGCATCGCCGCGAACCTTCTGGGCCAGCTATCGCGCGAGGCGCAGATGGGCCGCGACTTCGCCTTCCGCCGCCGCGACCGCCTGAAGGCGCTGCGCTTGATGCCGGGCGCGCTTTCGGACGGCTTGGCCGACGGCTCGCTCGACTGGCGGGAGCCCGCCTTGTTCGACCATCTGCGCCTATCCGTCATGGAACGGCTGCTGATCGACCAGCCGGACTATCACGGCCTGAAGGAGGCCCAGCGCATTTGGTGCAGCGATTAGCCCATCTGGGACATGGTCGCCCCCTCGTCCCTGCCGTAGCTCCGCCCCATCGACACTCTTTGGGGATATGAACCATGACCAAGACCAAATTCTTCCGCAGCGCCGCCGTGGCTCTCGCCGTCGCCAGCGTTCCCGCGCTGGCCCAAGCCAACCGGGGGGCGTCCGCCGGAAACTGCGCCATCCAGACCGAAATGCTGGCCGAGCTGATCCAGGCCGATGCACGCGTCACCGGCACTACTGAGAGCGAAGCCGTGGACACGCTGACCAAGTTCAGCGCGCATCTCGCCAACATCGTCGAAGCCGGGATGGAAGAGACCTACAAGCAGTCCGCCGCCTTCGGGTACGACAAGGCCAGCGTGGACCAGCAGATGGAAGCCAATATCATGGCGCTTCGCGCGGGCTTCATCACCTCCACCATGGAGCCGAACCAGGTCTATATGGACCACCTGCTGGTCGCCAATAGCTGTGGCGAGCAGGCCATGAAGCGCGGCGAACTCGGCCAAGCGGACGTCCAGAAACTGGGCGAGCGCATGAACGCCGTCTACATGGCCATCCGCTAAGACCAACATACACCCGATAAAGGGGACTGGGGCGACAGAGGGCCTTGGCGCGCGTCGGAAGACCGCGCTAAGGCCCTCTTCATGTCTGCTATCAAAACCGCCCTCCCCGACCTTCTCGACACGCGCTATTCCGTTCGCGGATTCAAGCCCGACCCGGTGCCGCAGGACGTGCTGGACGCCATCTTCGCCAAGAGCCTGAAGGCCGCGTCCAACTGCAACACGCAGCCGTGGCAGACCTACGTCGTCTCCGGCGAGATGCGCGACAAAGTCTCCAACGCCATGCTGGCCGAAGTCATGAGCGGCAAAGGCCCCTCGCCCGAATTCGACTGGAACGTGAAGTACAAAGGCGACCACAAGGACCGCCAGTGGGGCTCCGCCATGGCGCTTTACGGATCCATGGACATCGCCCGCGAGGACAAAGCCGCCCGCATGCAGGCCATGGGCCGCAACTGGCAGTTCTTCGGCGCGCCCCACGCCGCCTTCTTCACCATGGAAAAATATCTCGGCATCATGGGCGCGGTCGACATGGGCATCTACGCCCAGACGCTGTCGCTCCTGCTGGAAGAGAACGGCATCCAGAGCTGCATGCAAGGCGCGCTCGGCCAGTTCCCCGCCCCGGTGAAAGAGCTGCTGGGCATCCCAGAGGAGTACGGCATCCTTTTCGGCATGAGCTTCGGCTATGCGGACGATCATCCGGCCAATACGTGCCGCACGGACCGGGTGGAACTGGGCGAAGGTGTGAAGTTCTTCGACTAGGCCCTAGCCGATCACGGCGCGGCGGGAGCTGTTCGTCGCCAGCATGATGCCCGCGTGCGATTCGAGGGCGAGCGGCGCTTTCTGAGCGTTCAGGACAATGCCGTGGCGTTCCGATGCGGAGCGCCGCAACGCGACCTTCAGCTCCAGCCTCTGGTCGTCGTCCGACCAGCGCAGCGTGTCGCCCGTAAAGCGCACGATCTCGGACGCATCGCCATTGACGATCTTCGCGTCCACCCTGTCGGCGCGCATCATCGGGACGTTGAAGTCGAACGCGACCCACTGCGCCTCGCCGTCCGTTCCAGTGATGACGTCGCCGGAGTTGAGCGTGACGGGCTTTACGAGGGTCGGTTCCATCAGCACGATCTTCTCCAGCAGCACTGGATAGAGATCGCGCACCGTGTGCGCGCCCAGCATCCGTCGCATCGCATAGGTCCCGCTCAGCAGGTGCCCGAACGCACCGGAGTAGATGAAACCGCGCGTCTCGTTCTGCCTGTGCCAGTCCAGCACGGCCTGCTCGTAGTGGTCCGGGAAGCGGGTCTCCACGAACAGATCGTAGGCCGCCCACGTCATATATTCGTTGAACACGGCGTTGGGCGCGTCCTCGTACCCGCTCCCCGCGCCCCAGATCTGCGCATCGAAGGACGACGAGACGAGGTCGGCATATTCGGCCGTCACCGGATCGACATAGCCGTGGGACATTTCCGTGAACAGCGTGTGCAGCTCAGAGACCTGCTCCTCCACGCTCATCGGTTCATTTTTCAGAATGGACGGGGCGACCGTGGGGAAGTCCACGGTCAAGGTATCGCTCACGTCCCGATGCAGGTTCTGGGCATATACAAAGGGCGATAGCGCCACGACATATTGCCGGTCCGACAGATAGGCTCCGAACTGCTCCGAAAGGAAGCCACGCATATCCTCCAGCCTGTAGCTGTCCTGGTAGCGGGCCACGACATCGTCGCGGAACGCCTTGTTCGCCTGAAAGAATTCGCGAAAGCGCGACTGGCGGGCGAAGTCCTCGACCTGGGATAGGTGGTCGTCGAAGGCGGAAATCTCGAACGCATGAAAGTCAGATGTCCGCTCCAGCTTGCCGTCCGCGCCGAAGCGGAAGGCGTAGGCGTCGGTCCGGAAGCTCAAATATTCCTTCCAAAGGTCGCGGGAGAAGTTCACCGCCTCCAGCAGAGGGTGGTCCATGGCGGGCTCGAACCAGTCCCGCATCCGGTCGTAATAGTCGAAATCCTTGCGCACCTGCCAACGGTCCGTGAGGCCGTACTCGGTCAGGGCGAGGATGATGTTGGCGAGTTCGTAGACCTCGGGATATTCGACCTGGACCGGGCTTGGCGCAGCCTCGGCAACCGCCCCTCCCTCTTCATCAGGCAAAGCTCCGTTACACGCCGCCAGGAAGGCGAGCGCTCCGGTCGACAAGATCAAGGCGCGGCGGTCTAGCGTCATTGTGCGGGTCCCCTTTGCGGGGACGCTAGTACAGGATCATGCCGCTTGCCAATCGCCGGCGCGATGTCGGAATCCAAAACAAAAAAAGACCGCCCCGAAGGGCGGCCCTTGTTTCTTCGAACTGAAAGAGCGTTCTACTCTTCTTCGCCTTTGGCCTCTTCTTCGGCCGGGGCGGCAGCGGCTTCGGCTTCTGCGGCCTTGGCGGCTTCGGCAGCTTCCTTAGCTGCGGCAGCAGCGGCTTCCTTGGCTTCGGCTTCGGCGGCGGCGCGGGCTTCGGCTTTTTCCTTCTTCTCATCGATACGCTCGAGAGCTTTCTGGCCGGGCTTGCCTTTTTCCGGGTTATTGCCGGGTTTCCAGTCCCACAGGCCGGCGGCGCCGAGGAAGCGGGCGACGCGTTCCGTCGGGCGAGCGCCCTTGCCGAGCCATTCCTTGATCTTCTCGACGTCGAGCTGGACGCGGTCTTCGCTGTCTTTGGGCAGCATCGGGTTGTAGCGGCCCACGATCTCGATGAAGCGGCCATCGCGCGGGGAGCGCGAGTCGGCGACGACGATGCGGTAGTAGGGACGCTTTTTCGCGCCGTGGCGCGCGAGGCGGAGTTTCAGAGCCATGATGTTTCCTTTGATAAGCCTGAGTTAGATTATTTTTTGAATTTCGGACCGCCGAGACCCGGCAGTCCACCCCCCAAACCGGGAAGGCCACCGCCTCCGCCAAGTCCGGGTAATTTCCCGAGGCCCGGCAGTCCGGACCCCATCTGTTTCTTGAGTTCTTCGAGCTGGGCCGGGTCCATGTCGGCGGGGTTGGGCATTCCGCCCTTAGCGCCGAGACCCTTCATCATGCCCTTGGGCATACCGGGCATGCCCGCCATCTGCGCAGCCATTCCGGCCAT
>CAYULR010000117.1:6830-7562 GCA_964445685.1 uncultured Algimonas sp. | reverse complement strand
CCTGAAGATACAGTCGCCTTCTGGCTATGTTCTTACCGGACTGTTAACCTTGTTTTTGTTCGACAGGCGGGAACTGGCCCGCTACCGAAATGGTGGTGATTCTCACGGGGAGGCTGACCGAAAAGATCATGGCAGCTAACCCTTCCAACCGACCGACCGCCCCGCAACCGGGACATGTCGCCCCGCACGCGCAGCCGCAGCCCTACGTGCCGCCCGCGCCCGGCCAAGCCGGCGCTCAGGCCCCAGCGCCCGGCCCGCAGCCCTACATCCCGCCGGGCCCGCCCGCTCAGCAAGCGCCCCTACAAGCACCCAGCCAAGCTCCCGTGCAGCCTCACACCCACGGACAGCCGCAAGCGCCCTATGCTCACCCGTCCGCCCCCTATCCGGCCCAAGCGCCCGTCGCGCCGCAAGCCCCCTACCAGACATCCGCAGCGCCCTATCCTGCGCGCACGGCTCCGCCTGCGCCCATGCCCACCTCTGCGCCCGCCTCTGTGCCCACATCGGCACCCGACGACGCGGCGAGTCATCAGCCGCAATCCTTCGTGCCGCGCTCCGGCGATCCGGCCGCCATCCCGCACAGCCCTGCGCCCGTCCGATCCCAAGCCGGGTTGGAACGCGTTCCCTCGGCTCCGCTGGCCAGCCTCGTGCGCTCCAGCGGCCCGGCCTCCGAGACCAGCCCGTCCAGCCGCTCCGCGCGCCTGTCCAGTGCGGCGAGCCTCGTCAGCCTCCGCC
>CAYULR010000117.1:0-6820 GCA_964445685.1 uncultured Algimonas sp. | reverse complement strand
TCTTGATCCCGGCCGCGGCCTTCACCCTGCTGTTCGGCGGGGTGTTCGCGGCCAAGACGGTGGGCGATGTTTCGCGCTACAACGAGCAGGCCCAGGCAGCCTTCGCCAACGATCTCGACCGCCGCGCGCAATCCGCGTCCGATGCGATCGACGCGCAGAGCACGCTGATGAACGTCGCCCTGATGGTGACGCAGGATCCGCAAGGCATCGTCACGCTGGCGCGCCAGTCCGAAGACGTGCGCGGCATCGCCATGATCGACGCCCAAGGCCGCGTGCTGGGCGAAACGGACGGCATGGGACAGTCCCTGTCGCAGATCGACGTGCAAGGCATAGAGGACGGACGCCTGCGCATCGCCTCGCTCATCCAGCCGGAGACAGGTGAAACGACCCCGGTCATCGTCCGCCGTGCGGGCAACCGCTATCTGCTCGCCGCGCTGCTGCCGGGCACGCTCATCGGAGAGCTTGGTGCGTCGAATGCGGACAGCGCGCTGGTGCTCAGCAATGGTCGCCTGATCGACGCACCGCCGTCCATCGGTAAGGCGGGCGCATACTCGCATTTCGAGCTCAGCCCGGCGCGGATGAACCGCTACGCACAGCTGGGCAGCACCGAGCTCAGCAATGCCAACCACGCGGGCGACCCCGTGTGGCTCGGCGCTGCGCCCATTCCGAAATCCGGCGGCTCGATGATCCTGCTCGACCGGACCGAACGCGCCATGCCCGGCTTCCTGAACCAGAACATCCTCATGTTCGGCCTCCTTTTCGGGGGGCTTGTCTGGCTGGGCTGGATGCTGGTGCGCCAGCTGATGAGCCAGATGAAGGCGCTCGGCGAACGCCAGACGCAGGACGAAGTCGCCACGCAGCGCTACCAGGCGGCCGTGGAAGGCTCCGGCGGCGGCGTGTGGGAAATCGACCTGAGCCGCAACATGGCCTATGTCAGTTCGTCCCTCGCCAAGCTGATGCGCATCGGCGACCGCGAGAAACTGGTCAGCCTGTCGGAGTTCCTCTGCCTGTTCGAGGCGACGGACCGCGACACGCTCTACAACACGATTCGCCGCGCCCATGTGGGCGGCGCGTTCTATATGGAGTTTTCGGTCGATAATTCGCAACTGGTCTTAGCTTGCCGCGGCGTGCGGTCCACGCGCGGCCACGACCAGGCCAAGGTCATCATAGGCATGGCCATCGACGTCACCGAAGCCCGCGGCGTCCAGAACCGGCTGGAGTCCGCCGAAGCCCGCCTGTTCGATGCGCTGCGGTCCATGTCGGACAGCTTTGTGATCTGGGACAACCAGGACCGGCTGGTCCTCTGGAACCGCAAGTTCGAGGACTTTTTCGGGTTTGAACCCGGCAACCTCCAGCCCGGCATGGATTATGCCGTGGTCGACCACTACGCCAACCAGGTGGTGGAAAGCTCCCGCCCGCGCGAGGACGAGGAAGGCCGCGAAATCCAGCTCTCCGATGGCCGTTGGCTGCGCTACCTGGAGACCAAGACGCCGGATGGCGGGCGCGTCTCCATCGGCACGGACGTGACGGGCATCCGCAACCGCGAGACCGAACTGGAAGCCAACCGCGACCGCCTGCAATCCACCATCAACATCCTGCGCGAGAGCCAGACCCGCATCGTGGAACTGGCCGAGAACTACGAGCAGGAGAAGATCCGCGCCGAAGAAGCCAACCAGTCCAAGAGCGAATTCCTCGCCAACATGTCCCACGAGCTGCGCACGCCGCTCAACGCCATCAACGGCTTCTCGGACATCATGAAGAAGGAAATGTTCGGGCCGCTGGGCGATCCGCGCTACCGCGAATACATCTCCGACATCCTCTTCTCCGGCCAGCACCTGCTCAGCCTGATCAACGACATTCTCGACATGTCCAAGATCGAGGCCGGGAAGATGTCGCTGAACGCCGAGACCATGTCGATTTCCGAAATGGTGACGCAGGTTCTGCGCATCGTGCGGGGCCGCGCGGACGAGAACCGCCTGACGCTGATCCACGACGACATCGAGGCGCACGACATCGAGGCCGACCCGCGCGCCGTGAAACAGGTGCTGCTGAACCTCGCGACCAACGCCATCAAGTTCACGCCCGAAGGCGGCAAAGTCACCCTGTCGGTGGAACCCAAGTCGACGGGTATCATCGTCCGGGTCAGCGATACGGGCATCGGCATTTCCGAAGAGGATATTGCGCGTCTCGCCCAGCCGTTCGAGCAGATCGACAGCCAGCACTCGCGCAAGCACGAAGGCACGGGCCTCGGCCTGGCCCTGTCCAAGTCGCTGGTCGAACTGCACGGCGGCAACTTCACAATCGACTCAGTTCTGGGCGAAGGCACGACCGTGACTTTCACCCTGCCGAACAAGCCGATCGTGAAGGTGGTGGAAGTCGAGAAGACGGAAGTCGGCGACGAGATCACCCGCCTTGCGCAGGACATTGCCAGCGTCCTTGGCCAAGGGGAGCAGATGAGCGAACAGGTGAGCGGGCCCGTCATCAGCGACGCGGGCGGCGTGGCCATGCCCGTTCCGGCACCGCCTCCCGTCGCCTAGGCCGGACCCGCTGCCGCAGGCGACGCGTCCTGCCCCTTCACCGATTTGGCTTTCGGGAACACCATCGACACGGACAGGCCCGGCCGGCCGTCATGGTCCTCCTTGCCGTCCTGCACATCCTGCGCGCCCAAGCCGTCATCCATGACGAGCTCGGCCTGGTGGAGGTCCGCCACGGCATCGACCAGCGCAAGACCCAGGCCGGAGCCCGGCAGGGTGCGGCTCTTGTCCAGGCGCACGAAACGTTCGCGCACGCGCTCCCGGTCGAACACCGGAATGCCCGGCCCGTCATCCATGATGCTGACGCGAACGCGGCCGCGCGGCCCTTTCTGCGCCGAAAGGTGCAGGCGCGTCCCGCCCCCGCCGCCTGCGTATTTGATGGCGTTTTCCAGCAGGTTCGACACGGCCTGAGAGAGCAGGCCCCGGTCCGCCATGATCAGCAGGCCGTCGCGAATATCGTGGCTGAAGGCCAGACCGGCATCTTCGCAGGCCGGCTCATAAAGCTCCGCCAGATCGTCGAGAATGGGTTTAGGGTCGAGCGGTTTCAGGAGCTCGCGCCGGTCACCCGCTTCCAGCCGGGCGATCCGCAGTACGGAGTCGAACGTCGAGAGCAGTTCGTCCGCATCCCCGGCCGCCGCGAACAGAACGTCGGCCTCCGCGCCCTCGCCCGCTTCGACCGCTGCCGTCTCCAGGCGGGTGCGCAGCCGCGTCAACGGCGTACGCAGATCGTGCGCCACGCTGTCACCCGCATAGCGCATCGCCTGCATGAGCCGGTCGATATGGTCGAGCATGCCGTTCAGATGCTCCGACAGGCGGTCCATCTCGTCTTCGGAATAGTTGCGCGGCGCACGGCGGTCGAGATGCCCGGCCTGCACGTCGGTGGCGAGCTTGTTCAGACTGTCCACGCGCCGGGCGAAACGCCGCGCCACGAAGATGGAGGACAGGATGCCAAGGAAGAGCGCGATGAAGGACGAGGTCGACATGGCGCGGCGCATCCGCTCGCCCGTGCGGCGGATATTCTCCACATCGCGGCCCACGAAGATGACGCCGACCTTCTCCTCGTCCTGAAAGAGGACGTTGCCGATGGCGAGAACGCGGCGTTCCTCGACCTCGTCAGAGTCCGGGGCCTCGACGATGGCGATGACCTCTTCGCGCAGCAGGTCCGCCCGGTCATATCCGGCAAGCGCGGGCGCATCGATCTTCAGCGCCTCGATCTCCTCAGTCACCATCTTTCCGGTAGCGCTCTGGTCCTTGAAGACGAACATGGAATAGACGTCGGGCGAGAGGTCCCGCAGCGTGATGATGCGCTGCAGCGTCTGTTGCGCGCCGCGGTCGAAGATGGCCTGCGCCGCCTCCTGGTCGACCTGGTCGGGATTGTTGCTGATCAGGCCGTTGCGCTGCGCCGCCGTGATGGCCCCCGCCCCGCCTTGCAGGAAGAGGGTTTCCAGTTCCGCGAGTTCGTCTTCGAGGCTTTCTTCCGTCCGGCGTTCTTCGGAAGAGACGATCGTATCGTAGACGATCAGCTGCGCGACGAGCAGCGACCCGCCGAACAGCAGCGATCCGACCAGCGACAGCCGGAACACCGTGTTGCGCAGCAGGCGGCCGAGTGTTTCACCCAGATCCCCCAACGGCGTGAATGAATTATGCGTCGACGCCAATGGGCGCGATCAGGGTTGCAGGCGGTAGCCCGCGCCCCGGACCGTGTGCAGCAGCGGCGTCTCGAACTCTTTGTCGATCTTGCCGCGCAGACGCGAAATATGGACGTCGATCACGTTGGTCTGGGGGTCGAAGTGATAATCCCACACCTTCTCCAGCAGCATGGTGCGCGTCACCACGCGGCCCGCATTGCGCATCAGACATTCCAGCAGGCGGAACTCACGCGGTTGTAGCAGGACTTTCTGGCCGCCCCGGTGAACGGTGCGCGCCAGCAAATCCATTTCCAGATCGCCGACCTTCAGCTTGGTCACGGCTGCCGTGGGGGCGGACCGCCGTCCGATGGCCTCGACGCGCGCCAGGAGCTCCGTGAAGGAATAGGGCTTGGCCAGATAGTCGTCCCCGCCCGCGCGCAGGCCTTCGACCTTGTGGTCGGTCTCGCCCAGGGCGGACAGGATCAGCACCGGCGTGGCGTCCCCGCCCTCGCGAAGATCGGACAGGACCTGCAGACCGTCGCGCTTGGGGAGCATCCGGTCGAGGATCAGCGCATCGTAGTCGGCCGCGCCCGCCATCTCGAGCGCCGTGTCGCCGTCCGCGGCCAGGTCGACGACATGCCCGGCTTCGGACAAGCCTTTCTTGACGTATTCCGCCGCGACTTCATCGTCTTCGACAACCAGAATTCTCATGGCTCGGTCTCCGTAATGTTCTGTCCATGTCTGTAGAACAGGACGGTTCGGAAACATAACGACTAATCGGTAAGGTTGGTTTCGTCTTAGGTGATTGGCTTTGTGGAAACGTTCAGCCCCCTTCCGACCTCCCTACGGTCGGCCACCTTCCCCCACTAGGGGAAGGAATCTCCAAAGCCGCAGCATAGCACCTTCCTCTCTCCATTGGGGAGAGGTGGCCGAGCGTTAGCGAGGGCGGAGAGGGGCGGCAGCCCGATCGCTGTGCCCAACCCTCACCCTAGAACGGCAAGCGGACAGTCGTTTCGCCGCCCGCCTTGCGGCGCAGCTTCAGCGACAACCCGCTCTTCTTGTCGAGCTTCGCGTTCAGCACGATGGACCGCCATTTATCTACGTCGGAGATTGCCACCCCGTCCGCTTCCAGCAGGACCTGGCCGATCTTGAAACCCGCGCGCTCGGCGGCGGAGCCGACATCAACGCTTTCAACATACACGCCGACTTGGTCGGACCGCATCCCGATAGCGCTGCGGAACTCGGCGGAGATGTCCAGAACGTGCACGCCCGTATCGATGTCCACGCGCGCATGGGGTTGGGCTTTGGGCGCGGGCGGCGGCAGGCCCCGGCTGATGGCGGCGGCGCGCTCCACATCGGCCTTTTCGGGACGCTCGCCGATGGAGACGTCCAGTTCGTATGTCTTGTCGGAGCGTTCGTAGATGATCCGCGCCACGTCACCGGGCGCGAGCTTGCCGATGGCGCGGGTCGCCTCGACGGAATTGCGGACCGGGTCTTCGTTGATGCGCAGGATGATGTCGTCGATCTGCAGGCCGTAGACTTCCGCCGGGCTTCCCGGGACGAGGTTGTTGACCAGCGCGCCGGATTTCAGAATGCCCGGGCGGCCGTCCATTTCAAACACGGCGTCCCGCAGGCCAGCGCCCATATAGCCCCGGCGCACGCGTCCATCGCGGCGCAGGGACGTCACGACGCTCGCCGCGGTCTCGTGCGGGATGACGAAGGCGATGCCCACGGACGCACCCGTGGGCGAGTAGATGGCGGAGTTCACGCCGACCACGTCGCCCGCCAAGTTGAAGAGCGGCCCGCCGCTATTGCCCCGGTTGATGGTTGCGTCCGTCTGGATGTAATCGACGTAGGAGCCGCTATCGACGCGCTTCCGGCCAATGGCGCTGATGACGCCCAGCGACGTGCTCTGCCCTATGCCGAACGGATTTCCGATGGCGACGACCCAGTCGCCGATGCGCGACGCCTTGCCCGTGTGGAAGGCGACATGGGGAATGGTTTCGGTCGTGTCGAACGTCAGCAGCGCCAGATCCGTCTCCTCGTCCGTGCCGAGGATGCGCGCCGGATAGCGGCGGCCGTCGTTGAATTCGATTTCGATTGTCTCGCCACCTTCGATGACGTGGTAGTTGGTGACAACTTCGCGCTGCGCGCTGATGACGAAGCCGGACCCCTGCCCTTCGGACAGCATCTCTCCCG
The DNA here is from genome assembly GCA_964445685.1 of uncultured Algimonas sp. GTDB lineage: Bacteria > Pseudomonadota > Alphaproteobacteria > Caulobacterales > Maricaulaceae > Litorimonas. The sequence goes on along the minus strand of CAYULR010000117.1, from coordinate 459 downwards.
ACGATGTGGTGACGATGATGTTGACCGTGGATTGGCTGACGCGCTCCACCAGGTCGGCGATAGACGGCAGCGACGTAACGGGTTGCTGGAAGAGGTTGCCCGGCAATGCAGAGAGCAGCGATGTCTTGGGCGCGGCCTGTGCGGTCTGGGCATTCTGGGCGGCTTGGCCTGCCCCGTTCCGCAGCGGCGCATAGTCCTGCGCGCCGTCAGTCCGCTTGAAATCGATCGCGGGAACGGTCTGGGCAAAAGCGGGGCTCGACGCCAGCACAAGGGCGAGTCCGGTCAGAAGGGCTGGGACTCGCATGGCGGTCTCCGTCGTCAGGGTTTCGTCAGCCGCGCCACCATATTGTTGCGGGGCATCTTGAAGCGTTCCGCCCGACTAAAGCCCTCAATCTCAAAGATATGTTTAACAAAGTCCCACTCTCGCACGCCCCAGCGGGGAGCGCGGCGTTTCAGAGA
>CAYULR010000116.1:7046-7591 GCA_964445685.1 uncultured Algimonas sp. | reverse complement strand
GGCGTGGTCGAAGCGGAAATCACTGCCTGGCACGTCGCCGTGGGCGACGAGGTGGACGAAGACGACCCGCTCGCCGATGCGATGACGGACAAGGCCACCATCGAACTGACCAGCCCCGTCGCGGGCACGGTGACCATGGTCGCGGGCGAAGAAGGCGACATGCTCGCCGTCGGAGCGACCCTCGTGCGCTTTGCGGTCGAAGATGGCGGCAATGCCGCGCCGGAGGCTACACCGGACGCTCCCGTCAAAGCCCCCGTTCCCATCGTCACGCCGGGCAATCGTCCGATGGCGGACCGTGACGCTCCGAGCAGCAGCAGCGGCAACTCCGGCGGTAAGGCCCTCGCCTCCCCCGCCGTTCGCAAACGCGCGCGCGATGCCGGCCTCGACCTTTCCGCCGCCTCGCCCACGGGACGCGACGGCAACGTCACCCACGCCGATCTTGACGCGCTGGAGAAAGCGCTCGCCCCCCCGGCCGTGCCGGACCCGGTCCCGGGCGAACCGCAGGGCCGCGAAAAGACGCTGCTGTTCTTTGCCTTTCTCACGGT
>CAYULR010000116.1:0-7036 GCA_964445685.1 uncultured Algimonas sp. | reverse complement strand
ATCGCGCAGAGCATGTCCGTGTCCAAGCGGACCATCGCGCACTTCACCTATGTGGACGAGATCGACGTCACGGAGTTGGAGCAGCTCCGCAAGCGCACCAACGCCAAACATGCCGACAATCCGGACCGTCCCAAGCTGACGGTCCTGCCCTTCATCATCCGCGCGCTGGCGCAGACGCTGGCCGACTGGCCGCAGTTCAATGCGCACTACATGGACGGCACGGACGGCTATCCGGGCGGGCACATCTCGCAGTTCGCGGACCTGAACCTCGGCATCGCCACGCAGACCGACAACGGCCTCGTCGTGCCGGTCATCCAGTCCGCCCAGTCCCGGTCCATCTGGCAGCTGGCCGAAGAGATCGCCCGCCTTGCCAACGGGGCGCGCGACAACAAGCTCGGCCCGGCCGACTTCCAGGGCGCAAGCACCACCCTGACCTCTCTCGGCCCGTTGGGCGGCATCGTCACCACGCCGGTCGTGAACAAGCCGGAGGTCGCCATTTTCGGCCCGAACAAGATCCGGCCCAAGCTGGAGATGCGCGGCGGAGAGGTCGTCGAACGCCTCGTCATGAATTTCAGCGTGTCGTGCGACCATCGCGTCATCGACGGCTACGACGCCGCGCAGATGGTGCAGGACCTGAAACGGCGCCTGCAGGACCCGATGGAGCTGTTCCTGCTCTAGAGCGGCGCGAGGTCCGGCTCCACCCAGCCGCGCCGGGCTTCCACGCTGAACAGGCGCTCTTTCGTGTAGTGGCGGAACAGCCAGCCCGGCCGTCCGAACTGCGCAGACAGCAGGCGGTTCGTCCGCTCCGCCAGATCCCCGTCCCGCACCGCAGCCGCAAGGCTGCGCAAGGAGGCGAGCGTAATGGTGTGGTGATAGCCGTCCGTGTCCGTGTTCGGCACGCCCGTCGCCAGATTGTAGTCGCGGATCATGTCTGGCATCCGGGCTTCCGCGCCCGGCAAACCGTGCCGGTCCAGCATCCACACGGCGGCAGCGATGTGGGCGGCGTGGGTCCAGTCAGGCTTGGGCAGCGTGCGCGCGGCCACGCCTTCGCCGATATGGATGATCTCTTTGGATATCTTGAACATGGGGTTTTCCTTCCTTCGGAAACGGAGCGGCGGTCGGCCGCTCGTCTGGAAGGCCCCGCCGCGTGGCGGGGTGAGGCGCAGGCTGTGTCAGCCCAACCGCGATCCGTCCCGCCGATATGACGAGGTCTGTTGCTGGATCATGGCGGGCACGTTGCGCATGGCGCTGCAATAGGGTCCGCTTTCCGTTCAAACAAGGGCTTGCCGCCTGCCGCGCTCTTGCCTATATCGCGCGCCTTGCCGTGGTCAGGTAGCTCAGCTGGTTAGAGCGCAGGACTCATAATCCTGAGGTCGAGAGTTCAAGTCTCTCTCTGACTACGGCGTCTTCTCCCCCTTTCGATAATCGGCGAAACGCCTTCCCCCGCTCCGCGCATTGTGGAACGGTGCGCGCATGGCTGCGACGGACATCTATATTCTGGGCGGGATCCAGACGGACTTCTCCCGGAACTGGGCGCGCGACGGGGTGGAACTAGCGGACGCGTTCTCCCACACGCTGCAGGCTGGCTTGGAAAGCGCGAAGCTGGACGCAGCAGAGATAGAGACGGGTCATGTCGGGAATTTCGTGGGCGAGCTCTTCGCAGGCCAGGGCCTGCTGGGTGGGTTCTTCGGCGAAGCGGACGCCGCGCTGGACGGGCTGCCGACCGCGCGCCACGAGGCCGCCTGCGCGTCGGGCAGCGTGGCGATGCTGGCTGCGATGAGCGAGCTGGAAGCGGGCCGTTACGGCCTCGCCTGCGTGCTGGGGCTGGAGCAGATGCGCAACGTGCCGGGACGCGTGGCGGCCGAACATCTCGGCGCGGCCGCCTGGACCGGGCATGAATTCGGGGACGCGACCTATCTCTGGCCGCGGGCCTTCTCCGATCTGTCGGACGAATACGAAGCCCGCTACGGGCTGGACGACGCCCACTTGCGGCGCATCTCGGAGATCAACTTCGACAACGCCAAGCGCAATCCCAACGCACAGACCCGCGGCTGGACCTTCGGGCCGGAGAGCTTCACCGACGATGACGCGGCCAATCCCGTCATCGAAGGCCGGACCCGCAAGATGGATTGCGGGCAGGTCACGGACGGGGCGGCGGTGCTGTTCCTCGCAACGGCCGAACGCGCGGCGGACTATGCCAAGGCGAATGGGCTGAGGCTGGAGGACCTGCCGCGCATTTCCGGCTGGGGCCACAGGTCCGCGCCTATATCCTACCGCCGCAAGGTCGAAGCCAGCGCAGGGCATGACTATGTCTTTCCGCAGGTCCGGCGGGCCATCCTGGATGCGCGCCGCCGCGCCGGGCTGAGTGAAGGCGTGGACGGCTTGGACGCGGTGGAGACGCATGACTGCTTTTCCGTCACCGAATACATGGCCATCGACCATCTGGGCCTGACCGCGCCGGGCGAGGCGTGGAAAGCCGTGGAGGACGGCCGGATCGAACTGGGCGGAAGCCTGCCCGTGAACCCGTCCGGCGGGCTGATCGGGCTGGGCCATCCCGTCGGCGCGACCGGCATCCGCATGGCGCTGGACGCGGCCAAACAGGTGACGGGTCAGGCAGGCGACTACCAAGTCGACGGGGCGAAGCGCGTGCAGACGCTGAACATTGGCGGCTCCACCACGACGACGGTCAGCTTCGTCGTGGAAGCGACCTAAAGCCTTTCGACGACCATCGCCGCGCCGACGCCCTGCGCGCCCGTAACGACGACCAGGCCGTAGCGCCCGCCTGCCGCGCCGAGCGCATCCAACAGCGTTGAGAGCAGGATCGCCCCGGTCGCACCCATCGGGTGGCCCTTGGCGATGTGCCCGCCCGTGACGTTCACGCGGTCCAGGTCCGGGGCAAAATCACGTGCCAAGAGCGCCCCGGGCGGCGCGAAGGCGTCCATCAATGCGAGGCGGCCCATCGCGCCCCGGGCGAGCCCGGCCCGGTCGCGCGCGATGCCCACCGCGCTCATCCCCGCCAGCAAGGAGGGGCGCGCCTCTCCGCCCGCTTCGGCGAAGGACACGATGCGGGCGCGCGGCGCGGCGACGGCGTCCCGGCTGCCGATCAGCGCGAGGGCCGCCCCGTCCGTCATGGGCGGCGCGTGGGACAGCGTCATACGGTGATCGACCGAAGCGCCGTCCAGCGCGTGGGACCATTGCTGCGAGAGGTCCGCGAAGGCTGCGGTCTGGCCCGCCAGAGCCTCCGCCGTGGTCGGGCGGATGGCTTCGTCCCGGTCCAGTCCAGCCACAGCGATGCGCGAACGTTGCAGCACGGAATCCGCATCCGTCGCCGCCGCGCGGGTCTGCGAGCGCAGCGCGATGGCATCCATCGCGGCCTGGGTGATGCCTTGCGCGTCCGCCAGCCTGTCCGCGGCGAGCGCGACGGGAATGTAGCGCTTCTCGGGCGCGAAGCTCTGGTCCGAATAATAGTCTGCCCGGTCCGCCATGAAGGGCACGCGCGATAGCATCTCCACCCCGCCGGCCAACGCGCGCGCCGCGTGGCCGCACTGGACCGCCGCCGCCGCCAGCCCGATGGCCGACAGGCCGGAGGCGCAGAAATTGTTGAGCGAGTGCGCCGTGCAGCCTGGCGACAGATCGGCGTGGATCTTCGCCGTCATGGCGGCGTGCCCGCCCTGCGCGCCGACCTGCCCGACGCAGCCGAGCGTCAGCGAATCGACGGCTTCGCGGCTGAACGCTGTCCGGTCTTCCAACGCATCGACCAGATGCCCGATCAGGCTGTGCGGAGTCTCGTTCGCCAGCCCGCCCGAGGCCCGACCCTTGCCGCGCGGCGTGCGGACGGCGTCCTGGATGAAGACGTCCATGCGGGCCGCCTAGCGGGCCAGCCTGTCCGCATTCACCCAGGTGGAGTGCGTTCCGCTGCTGATCTTGTGCGGCAGGGCGATCCGGCAGACGGGGCCGTCTTCGAGCCGTTTCGCATCAATCAGGATGCACTCCGACGTGCCCATATTCTCGTCGATGATGAAGCTGACGAGATAACCGTCATCCTCTTCGGTCGCCCCTATGCGCGGCGCAAACGGCGCTTCGGAGGCGAAGACGCCCTCTTCGAGCTGGAACGTCTGCGCCTCGCCCGTCTCCAGGTCGTGCTTCACGAAGCCATTGAAGAGGAACCAGCCCGGCTTGGACGTCACGCTGTAGACGTAGCGGTGCTTTCGGCCCGCATAGGCCTGATTGATCATGCCGAACTCCACGACCTCGTCATAGAGCCGCTCCTCGCGCGTCGTGCCATCCGCGAGATTGAAGCGCCAGCGGTGCAGCTTCGTGCCCATGCTGTGCAGGTCGAGAAAGCCCATCATCGGGCCGTACTTGCCCTGCCCTTCGATGGGACCGGGCGTGGGGTTTTCCTGGAAGTAGCCGTCGAGCACGACCTCGTCGCCGTCCTCGTAGGCGTTGAGCCAGTGCAGCACATAGGTCGGCTCCGCCTCGAACCAGCGCACATCCTCGGTGGAGCCGTGGCGCGGGATCAGGCCGAAGCGCGACGGGATGCCTTCATGTTCGCGCACGGCGTGGATATCGCGTTTCAACAGCTCCGCGTCCCAGAAGACGGGCAGATCGTTCAGGATCGACCAATTCTCGCTGAAACACATATCGTGCGGCAGGCGCGGCCCGGGCAGGTCGATCGGCGTATAGGTCACGCGCTTTCCGTGACGGTCCACCACGCCGTAATGCATAAAGGGCGCGATCTTGGAGTAGTTGAAGAAGAGCAGCTCTTCCGTGCGCTCATCCACCTTGGGATGGGCAGAGATGCCGTCCAGCGGCACCCACGGCGCAAGGCCCTCATAATCCAGCGTCAGCGGGTCCATCACGTGGCCCTCTCCGCACTGGTAGAAGGTCGCGATCGCCTTGCCTGCATGGACGACGATGTCCGTGCTGGCGCTATCCTTTAAGCTGCCATGCGCGCCGAAGCCGGGCCGCTTGGACAGGCTGACCGGGTCGGCTAGCCCGCCCCAAATAGAGCCCTCGACAGTCTGCTCGGCCTCGAAACAGCGCGAACGGATAAACCGGTTGCGGTAGCTGGCCTTGCCGCCGGACAGGCGGATCTGATGGATCATCCCGTCCCCGTCGAACGGATGGTAACGGCCCAGCGGCTGGTGCAGCTGGTTTTCCGTATTGCGCAGATAAACCCCGTCAATGTCATCGGGAATGGTGCCTTCCAGAACCTGCAGGTCGTCCGCATCGACCTCTTCGTGCTGCGGCGTCCACGCCCCGGTCAGATAGGGATGGTCCGTGGGTTGGAGCGTGGCCTTTACGGGCGGATGCTTGACGACGGTCATCGGCTTTCCCCTTTCAGCGAACGGCTCGTATCGAGACGGTAACCTATTCAGGCTACACGCAAAACAAATCGTCTGGCCATGCCTTTTGCGCGACGCATTTGTGATGGATGCAAGATGCGGCAAAACCGGGATCATGGTTTCAGACCGACACGAAATGACATTTGCGGGAGCGTCGCGGCGTTGATAGGGCGCGGCTCGGCCTCGCAAGAACAAGAAGACTGGCAGAAGCGCATGTGCGGAATCGTTGGCATCATCGGACAATCTGGCGTGACGGAGCGACTGGTCTCCGGCCTGAAACGCCTAGAATATCGGGGCTATGACAGCGCCGGCGTGGCCGTGCTGTCCGAAGGCGGGCTGGAGCGCCGCCGCGCGGAAGGCAAGATCGCGAACCTGCAGGCCAGGCTGGACGAAGAGCCGCTGGACGGGCTGGTGGGCATTGCCCACACGCGCTGGGCCACGCACGGCGCGCCGAGCGTGCGCAACGCCCACCCGCACCAATCCGGCCGGGTCGCTGTCGTCCATAACGGCATCATCGAGAACTATGCCGAGTTACGCGACGAGATGAGCGACCGCACCTTCGAGTCCGAGACCGACACGGAAGTCGCCGCGCACCTGATCGAAGCCGGGCTGGAGCGCGGCCTGTCACCCCGCGAAGCGGTGGCCGAAGCCGTCGCGCGTTTCCGGGGTGCCTATGCTCTGGGCGTCATCGTCGATGGGTCCACGGACGAAATCTACTGTGCTCGCCACGGCTCGCCGCTGGCCATCGGGATCGGCGACGGGGAGATGTATCTGGGCTCCGACGCCATGGCGCTCGCCCCGTTGACGAACAAGCTGATCTATCTCGAAGAGGGCGACTGGGCGGTGCTGAGCCGCGACACGGTCGAGATCTTCGACCGCAACAATGTATCGGTCGAACGTGACGTCACGGAAGTCGCCGCGACCGAAGATGTGGCCGACAAGGGCCAGTACCCGCACTACATGCTCAAGGAAATCCACGAGCAGCCGGAGACGCTGGCGAGGACCCTGTCGCACTATCTGGACTTGGGCGAGCTGACGGTCGACATGCCGGAGGGTCTCGACTTCTCCGGGATCGACCGCGTCGTCATTGTCGCCTGCGGCACGGCGTACCTCGCCGGGATGCTGGGCAAGTACATGTTCGAGCAGGTGGCGGGCATCGCGACCGACATCGATATCGCATCCGAGTTCCGCTACCGCGACCCGGTCCTCAGCCCGAACAGCCTGATGATCGTGGTGTCGCAATCCGGCGAGACCGCCGACACGCTGGCCGCGCTGCGCTATGCCAAGGAGGCGGGTCTCAAGACGGCGGCGCTGGTCAACGTCATGACGTCCACCATGGCGCGCGAAGCCGACACGGCCATGCCGATCAAGGCGGGCCCGGAAATCGGCGTGGCGTCGACCAAGGCGTTCACCTCGCAGGCGACCGCCCTCGCCTCGCTCGCCGTCGGAGCCGGCCTGCAGACGGGCCGCATCGATGCGGAGACGGCCGAAGCCCATTGCCGCGAGCTTGCCGCCTTGCCTAGCCGCGTGGCCGAAGCCCTGAATCAGAGCGATGCCATCGAAGCCGTCGCCAAGACGCTGACCGAAGCCAAGTCGATCTTCTTCCTGGGCCGGGGTCCGATGGTGCCGATCGCGTTCGAAGGCGCACTGAAGCTGAAGGAAATCTCCTACATCCATGCGGAAGGCTA
>CAYULR010000115.1:0-7640 GCA_964445685.1 uncultured Algimonas sp. | reverse complement strand
CGGCCGATCAGGCGCTTGACGGCGTAGTAGGTGTTTTCCGGGTTGGTGACGGCCTGGCGGCGGGCGGTCTGCCCGATCAGGCGTTCGCCATCTTCCGTGAAAGCGACGACGGACGGCGTGGTGCGCGCGCCTTCAGAGTTCTCGATGACCTTCGGCTTGTCGCCGTCCATCACGGCGACGCACGAGTTCGTGGTGCCGAGGTCGATACCGATGACTTTTGACATGGTTGTGTCCTCCTGGTGGGCCCGGTCCCGGCGCCCAACGAAATCAAAGTGTTGCGAGCGGCCGCGCGTCCCGAAACAGGCCCGGCGGCGGCGTTCGAGACCGATATGGGAGGGATAAAGCGAGTCTCAAGGGGAGAAGACGGAGAAAAATCGGCTGGAGACGGAGACTCGCATGTGAAGTGCGCCCCTGATATTATCGACGTGAGGTTGAAAATAGGGATCCCAAGTGAAGCACATCATCATCTGTTTCGACGGAACGTGGAACCGGATCGACGCCGATCATCCGACCAACGTGCTGAAACTGGCGACGGGCATCGCCCCGTCAACGTCCGATGGCATCAAGCAGGTCATCCATTACGACGAAGGCGTGGGCACGTCCGGCGGACTCGTTCGCAAACTCGTGGACGGCGCGTTCGGGCGCGGCCTGTTGCGCAATCTCGCGGAGGCCTACCGGTTTTTGATGTTCAACTACGACCCGGAAGACAAAGTCTACGTCTTCGGATTTTCGCGCGGGGCCTACACGGCGCGGTCCTTCGTCGGGCTGGTCAGGAGCGTCGGCATCCTCCAGCGCCATCACGCCAGACAGGTCAAACGGGCCATTCGCATCTACAAGCGCGGCAAAGGTTATGAGAGCCTGGACATGCTGAATTTCCGGGCGAAATATTCCATGCACATATCGACGTGCGGCGCCGACGAAGCGCACAGGCGCAGCGGGCTGTTCGGCGCCTACCGGCCCGGGTCCTCCATGCCCTTCAAGTTCCGCTATGTCGGCATATGGGACACGGTCGAGACGATCGGCCTTCCGCAGGTCATCTGGGCCACATTGGTGACGCGGGTCGGGCGGGTCTACAGGTCCCGCCGACACCGCTATCACGACCACGAGGTCAACAAGGTCGTCGCGGCGGGCCGCCATGCCGTCGCGCTGGACGAGCGCCGGGTCCATTTTCATTCGGAGCCCTGGGGCGACATTGACAGCGTCAATGAACGGCTGGGTTTCGAAGCGGATTTCGAGGAGTCTCCTCTCCAGGAGAAGTTCTTCGCGGGCGATCACGGCTCGGTCGGCGGCGGCGGGGACATTACCGGGCTGTCGGACGGGGCGTTCGACTGGGTCCTGCAAGGAGCCCGCGACGCCGGGCTCGAACTCGACAAGTCGGCGACGTCGAGCCTCTACGCGATCCTGCCGGACTATCGGGCTCCATTGAAGAATACGTCCAAGCCGAAACGCTTCGACATTCTGGGCATCCTGAAACGGGACCGCAGCCACAAGCCCGCACGCCTGCAGGACGTTCACGAATCGGCCCGGCGGCGCTGGCATCACGGGGACACGGACGGAAACCCTTACGCGACGGTCAACCTGCAACACCTGTCGGCCGAACTCAATGCGCTGGAATATCCCGACCCTTACGACAACAAGGCCATGACAGGCCTGCAAACGCATCTCGACCATGACGGGGACGACGATGCTCCAGCCTACGAATACCACACCATCATCCGGAACGAGACGCTGGGCTCGATTGCCGCGGACTATCTGGGCAGTGCCAGCCACTGGCAGGAACTGCACGAGATGAATGCCGGGCTTATCGTCGACCCCGACAAGATATATGTCGGCCAGGTCATCCGCGTCCCGATCCGCGGGGACGATGCGGACCCGTCGGATCAAGAGCCTGAAGATTGAACACCCCACCCGGCTTCGCCCACCATCCGCTCTACTTCTCCTCGGCGCAGCAGACCGGCCTGATCGAAGCCGTCGGCGCGGCGGCACGGTCCGCGCCGTTCTTCCAACCGACCATGCCGCGAACGGGCGCGCCGCTATCCGTCGTCATGAGCAATTTCGGGCCGCTGGGGTGGGTGACCGACCGGGAGGGCGGATACCGCTACCAGGCGCACCACCCGAAGACGAACGAGCCCTGGCCCGCCCTGCCTCAGGCGTTGATTGATCTGTGGCGCGATGTGACGGACTGGCCGGACCTGCCGGATGCGTGCCTGATCAACTGGTACCGCGCGGAGGCCGACCAGGGGCGCGGGGCGAAGATGGGTTATCATGTCGACCGGGACGAACGGGACCTGAACGCGCCGGTCGTCTCGGTCAGCCTCGGCGACCCGGCGCTCTACCGCATTGGCGGGGAAACGCGGGGCGGCCCCACGCAGGGCGTGAAGCTCTTTTCGGGCGACGTGGTCGTGCTGGCCGGGAAGGCCCGCCGTTGCCACCACGCCGTGACCAAGGTCTATTACGGCGAAAGCGCGCTGGTCCCGAAGGGCGGGCGCATCAATCTGACGATGCGGGTCGCGCGCTAGCTCGCCACCCAAGGACCGCCGCAGTCGGTTAGGCCACATCCTTAGTGCAGCCCACCCTTCGTTGTGGAACCGGGCGGGCTTTCCAAGCGTCTGAATTCCACACACTGACGACGGAGCCCCCCATGACCCGCACCCTGAAGACGGGCCTGACCGCCCTTGCCGCCGCAGCCGCGCTGTCGGCCTGCGCGACGACCGTTCCGGTCAATTCCCCGGACCGCCATTCCGCCTACATGTCCGACGACAGTTTCGCGGTCGTGGAGGCGCGCCTTCGCGACGGCATCGCGGCCCGTCCGCTGACCCTGTTCACGGTCGTGGATCACGGCGCAGGCGCGGACCGCGTCGGCACGCCCATCGGGCAGTCCAAGCTGTTCATCGTCGGCAACCCCGAAGTCGGCACGCCCTTCATGGTGGCCGACCCGCAAATGGGGCTCGACCTACCGTTGAAGATCCTCATCCACTCCGTGCCGGGCGGAACGCACCTCGCCTACAGCCATCCGGGCGAAGCCGCGATGCGCCACGGCGTCTTCGACCAGGTGGAACCGCAGGTCGAGCGCATCCACACGGTCATGGAAGGCCTGCTGAGCGAGGCGGGCGGCGACACGGTCGCGCTCGCCCACTCGCGCTAGTCCGCCGACCATATTGACGTTGCGGAAGCGGGGCGGGCTGGACTAGCCCGCCGCATGACACACGCTCCGTCCCTTCCCGACCTCGTTGGCCTGCTCGGCGTCGCCTTCGTGCTGGCCGCCTACTACGCCCTGCAGACGGAGCGCGTACGGGCCGAGGACTGGCGCTTCTCCGCGACGAATGCGGCGGGCGCGGTCCTGATCATGGTATCGCTCTACTTCACCTTCAATCTGGCCAGCTTCGTCATCGAGGTCTGTTGGCTCGCCATCAGCCTCTACGGTCTGTGGAAGGCGTGGCGGAGGCCCCGGACAGGATAGCCGCCTGAGCCATCCCCTTTCCAACGCGCATAGCCCCCAAACTCCAACGAGACTTTGTCTTCACGGGCGGGCCGCGTAAGACGAGGGCCATGACCGATATTTTCTCCCCCCTCGCCCTGCCCTGTGGGCACACCGTCAAGAACCGCATCGCCAAGGGTGCGATGGAAGAGAACATGGCGGACCAGCGGTCGGGACTGGGGCAGGTCCCGGGCGAGCAGCTGGTCAATCTCTACCGCGCCTGGGCGGAGGGCGGCTCCGGGATGCTGATCACGGGCAACGTCATGGTGGACGAACGCGCGTTGACGGGTCCGGGCGGCGTCGTGCTGCGCGCCGACACGCTGGACGATGCGACCATACGCGGCCGATTCGAGGCATGGGCGGAGGCTGGCAAGGCGAACGACACCACATTGGTCATGCAGATCAGCCATCCGGGCCGGCAGCTCTACGCCGCCCAGGGCCAGGAAGCCGTCAGTGCATCCGACTCACGCCTCGACATGGGCAGCGACGCCATCTCCAACCTGTTCGCGCCGGCCCGCGCCATGACGGAAGACGAAATCCGCGGCACGATCCGGCGTTTCGCGGAGACCGCGCTCGCCGCGAAGGCCTGCGGGTTCCACGGCGTGGAGATCCACGCCGCGCATGGATACCTGCTCGCGCAGTTCCTCTCGCCGCTGACCAACCGCCGCGAAGACAGCTGGGGCGGATCGCTCGAGAACCGCGCCCGGCTGCTGCTCGAAATCGTGCGGGCCGTGCGCAGCCGCGTGGGCGACGATTTCATCGTCGGCGTGAAGCTCAACAGCGCCGACTTCCAGAAGGGCGGGTTCGACGTCAGCGACGCCGCCCAGGTCGTGGGATGGCTGGGCGCGGAAGCCGTCGACTTCGTGGAGATCAGCGGCGGAACCTACGAGTCCGCCGCCATGATGGGCGACAGCCAGGACGGCCGCATCAGCCAGAGCACGGTGGAGCGCGAGGCCTACTTCCTCGACTTCGCCCGCGACATCGCCCAGGCCGCGACCATGCCCGTCATGGTCACGGGCGGCATCACGCAACGCGACACGGTGGAGCGCGTGCTGGACACGCCCGGCGTGGAGCTGGCCGGGATCGCCCGCGCGCTGATCATCACGCCGGACCTGCCCGCGCGCTGGCAGGCGGGCGAAGACGTGAAAGGCCCGGTGCAGACCGTCGGCTGGAAGAACCCGGCCCTGCGCTCGCTCGCCAACATGGCGCTCGCCAAGGCCAACCTTCGCCGCATGAGCCGGGGCGACGCGCCCAAGCGCAAGATCAACCCGGTCGCGGCAAGCCTCGTCCAACAGGTCGGCCAAGCCCGCCAGACGAAGCGCTACAAGGCGTGGATGGAAACGGCAAACGATAGCTAGAGCTTGCGCGTAGTCATCCCATGAGCGGGACCGTCACATCCGACACGGACAGCCTCGACGGAGAAATCATCCGTCTGGCCTATTCGGCTGTCATGGACCCACTCGTGTTCGAGGATTTTCTGAGCGTGTTGGTGCAAGCAGGGGATCAGGCCGTGGAAGAGGCCGAGGGAGATCCCGATCTGGAGAGCCTAGATGGTCTGCGCAATCGAGTGGAGCGGGTTTCCAGCCATATCAAGCACGCGGAAGACCTGTTGAAGTCGCAATCCTCCCGCATGATGGCCGACCCAGGCGCACGCAGGACATTGCGGGACGACACGCGGCCCGCCATTCTTCTATCGAGCAACGGCAAGGTTCAGAGCGCCAATATGGCGGCTATGGACCTTTTCGATCTACGGGACGGTCGTCCTCTCCCTTCGGACATTCTGGAATCCGCTGACAGAGTCGTTTTGAAAAACGCGTTGCGGCAAGTCGGCGCGTCCACGCGAGGAGAGGTTTCGGGACGAATTGCCCTGCGTAACGCGCAAGACGGTACGGCAACTCAGTTCGCCCTGATACCCGTGTCCGGCGAGGGTGGAGACCAGACCCCACTTTTGCGTCTTTCCGCTCTGTCCGTGCCATGGCGCGCGGATGTGGCCGAACGTTTCAAGAGAGAACTGCACCTCTCGAACAGCGAACTCGCAGTGCTGAAGGCCATCGTACAAGGCGAAACACTGCGATCTCTGGCGGACCGGCGTGGGCGGTCGCTGGGGACCATCCGCAACCAACTCAAGTCCATTTTCCGCAAGACGGAAGTCGATTCCCAGGTCAGGTTGGTGTCGCTCTACGCCGCGTTCACAGAGCTTTCTCGCCACCTTGCACCGGAGGCGAATAATCCGCGGACGTCAGGAGGCCGTGGCGGAGTCGACGAGACAATCATGTTGCACAGATCCGACGGTTCGCTTGTCCAGGTCGATATGGCAGGGCCTGCACGCGGCCGTGCGGTTCTTATGTTCAACGGCATTATCAGCGGAAACGTCCTCACCTCTTCCATGCGAAAGGCATTGTTCGAGTGGAACGTCCGCCTGGTGATGCCTTGGCGCCCCGGTTGGGCGGGCACGACACCCGATGCCAAAGGTTCGGTTTCCACGGAACTTGCGGTGCGGGACATCGAACTCATCGTCGACCAACTGTCATTGGGCACTGTCCCGGCCCTGGCGGAAGCGGTCGGAGGCATTCACGCGCTCAATTACGCGAAGAGAGCAGGCGCGGCATCGGGTGCGTCCATCAGTGCGCTCGTCTGGTATGCTGCGAACCTCCCGGCCCGGACCGCGTCCGAGCTTCGCGACCTTGGCATGTCCACACGAGCATTGACCTATCTCGTGCGCTACACGCCCCAACTCGCTTCCGCATTTATCCGCTTGGTCCTGTCGCGGATTGATGCGGGACATGATGTCCAAGCCATCCTGGATTTGGTCGGCGGATCAGAGGATGACGCGCGGATTCTCTCAGACCCTCAAACCGTCGAAGCCCTCTACAACCATCTTCCGCAAATGCGTGCACAGTCGCTCAAGGGCGCAGTGCAGGACGTCAAGACGGAGTATATGCGCTGGAACCATCTAGATACGGATCCAGGTTTTCCCCTGCATTTGATGCATGGACGCGGACAGTTGAAAGCCGGTTCGGACTGGCCACAAGCTCTGGCAGGGAGGCTCCCTTCCGTTTCCTCGGAATTCGTGCCTGCGGGAAGCCTGTTCTATCTCGAAAAATTCGACCGCGTACTTGCAGCGCTAGACCAAATTTGCCCTGGCTGGGCTAACTCTTCTACAGCCCGATGCTCTGGTAGTGCAGAGCGATGTCGCTGATGGCGACGTAGAAGGCGGCCGTGCGCAGGTCTTCGAGTTCCGGCTTTTCCTTCAGGGCGGCGCGGATGTTCTGGTAGGCGAGGCGCATCGTGTCATCCAGGCCCGCGCGGACGAGGTCGAGTTCGTCGGCGCCGTCCATGAACTCGCTCTTGAACTCTTCGGAGAATTTGATGCCCTGGCTTTCCAGCGCCTCGATGAGGTGGCGGTTGCGGGCTTCTTCGTTGCGGCGCTGCATCCGGCCGAAGCGGATGTGGCTGATGTTCTTGACCCACTCGAAGTAGGAGACGGTCACGCCGCCCGCGTTGGCGTACATGTCCGGGATGATGACCACGCCGCGGTCGCGCAGGATCTTGTCGGCCTTGGCCGTGACGGGGCCGTTGGCGGCCTCGATGATCAGCTTGCAGCGCAGCTTGTGGGCATTGTCGAGGTTGATCTGCCCTTCCAGCGCGGCCGGGATGAGGATGTCGCAGCGGTCCTCGAGCGCCGAGCGGCCGTCTTCGTCGAATTCTCCGCCGTCGAACTCCGCCAGCGGACGGCCCGCCATCAGGTGCATCTTCAGCGCTTCGATATCCAGCCCGTCCGCATTGCGGATCACGCCGTCGCGTTCGACCACGGCGATGACCTTGGATTTGTCCTCTTCGGAGACGAACTTGGCCGCGTGGTAGCCCACATTGCCGAGACCCTGGACCACGACGGTCTTGTCCTGCAGGTCGCCGCGCAGGCCCGCGCCTTCCACGTCTTCGGGGTGGCGGAAGAATTCACGCAGCGCATACTGGACGCCCCGGCCCGTGGCTTCGACGCGGCCTTCGATGCCGCCCAAATGGACCGGCTTGCCGGTCACACAGGCGATGTTGTCGATATTGTCGTTATGCAGACGGCGGTACTCGTCCATCATCCAGCTCATTTCGCGCTCGCCCGTGCCCATGTCGGGCGCCGGCACGTTGAGCGACGGATGGATCAGGT
>CAYULR010000114.1:0-7789 GCA_964445685.1 uncultured Algimonas sp. | reverse complement strand
CTAGCCCCACAGGTTTGCGTCCCCGCAAGGGGTCTAAGAACGATGAAATCGTTCGTCGCAAACCTCCGCGAAGCGGCGCGTCCCCAAAGGACGCGAAGGGAACCTCTCCCCAAAGCATCGCACACCTGACCAAAGCGCCCATCCGGGCGCTTTTTTTCTTCCTCGCAACCTCCCACCCCCGTGCCATAGTCGCTTCCATGCGCGGCTATGACTATTACGACCTGTCCGACCATCCCGAGCGCAGCCTGCTGCTCTGGTGGACCGGGCTTCTGCTGATCGTCGTCGGGACGCTGATCCTCGGCATCCTGCTCGCCATTCCTCTTTTCGTCCTCGTGCCGGAGGGTTGGATGATGGAGGTCGGGGCCCATCCCCGGGGCGGCTTCGGGTTCTACCTGAACCTCTTCATGTTCTTCATCCCCGTCTTCGGCCTGACCCTGCTCATGTGGTCCAAGGGGCTGGGCCTGAAGGTCGCGCGCCTGATGGAGGCTGGGGGACGCCTCCGCTGGGGGCACATGGGGCGGGCCATGGCCGTGGTGTTCGTGTCGCTCGCCGCATTCACGGCGCTTGATTATCTGCTCGACCCGGACGGCTACGCGGCGTTCGGGGTGCAGACGGACTGGCCGGGCTACGCCGTTCTCCTGCTGATCACGCTGCTTCTGTGCCCCATCCAGGCGTCGAGCGAGGAGTTGCTGCTGCGCGGATACGGAGCCCACATGCTGGTGCGCACGTTCGAGCGCATGCGGATAGGGCCCCGCGCCGCCGTGTGGGCCGCCTACGCGCTCAGCAGCGCGCTCTTCGCGTCGCTCCATCTGGGCAATTCGGAGTCCGTTGGGCAGCTCTGGCCCTACATGGTGAGCATATTCGTGTTCGGCGCGGGCATGTGCGTGCTGGTGCACGTGGAGGGCGGGCTGGAAAGCGCGGTCGGCTTCCACATCGCGAACAATATCTTCGTGTTTTCCGTTGTCGGCTATTCCGATCCCGACCTGCCGGACTCCGCCCTGATCTAGGACCCCGACATCGTCATCTCCTGGTGGGACGTAACGTGGCACTCGCTGTGGATCGCCGGGATGATCGGGCTGATACTCTCGTGGAACCGGCGCAGCGACCGGAAGCGCGTTCTCGCGGCGGAGTAGGGCAGGCCCTGCGCGGGCTGCTCGCCTGTGGCGCGAAGCCGCCGGCCATCCCCACGCCCTCGGTGATTCGCCATGCGCGGCCAGGGCGTTCCCCCTATGCGCCCCGCCATCGGCTCGCAGCTGTGGGGCAACCGAACCGGACCGCGTGTCCGGGGCACGGCGGTGTCCTCCTTTCGTCGGGAGAGGCACCGCCGTTTTCGCGCCCGGTCTGAGCGCGCGACTTGAAACGCGCGGCCAGTCGTGTATTGGGCGCGCTTCGCTCGTTCCGGGGACCCGGAGCGGGACGAAACGGCGCATCCGGGCCAATGTGGCATTTGCCCGGCCGCCGCAAAACTCAAATCAGGAGAAAACAATGCCCAAGATGAAGACGAAGTCTGGAGCGAAGAAACGCTTCAAGATTACGAAAAGCGGCAAGGTCCTCGCGGGCCAGGCCGGCAAGCGCCACGGCATGATCAAGCGCTCCAACGACCAGATCCGCCGTCTGCGCGGCACCACGGTCGTCGAAGAGTGCGACGCGCGTGTCATCAAGAAGAAATTCATGCCTTACGGCCGCAAGAAGAAGTAGGAGCGGATAGATGTCTCGAGTCAAACGCGGCGTTACCAAGTCCGCCCGTCACAAGAAGGTTCTTGCCCAGGCCAAAGGCTATCGCGGCCGCCGCAAGAATACGTTCCGCATCGCCAACCAGGCGGTCGAGAAGGCGGGTCAGTACGCCTATATCGGCCGTAAGCTGAAGAAGCGCCAGTTCCGCGCCCTGTGGATCCAGCGCATCAACGCCGCCACGCGCGCCGAAGGCCTGACCTATGGCCGCTTCATGGACGGCCTGAACAAGGCCGGCATCAGCCTGGACCGCAAAGTCCTCGCCGACATGGCCATGCACGAGCCGGAAAGCTTCAAGGCGCTGATCGACACCGCCAAGAAGCACCACAGCAACCCGCACACGGTCGCTGGCTAGTCTTTCCCAAGACCTGCAGATTTCAAGAAGGTCCGCTCCGGCGGGCCTTTTTTGTTGGAGGAACCATGGCGGCAGGTCGGGTGTCCCGGTCATGACTTTGTTCACCATGACTCCGAAAAGCCTGGAGGATTCATAGCTGTTACAAGCTGGTTTACGAACGAGCCGAACCCAAGTGCTTTCAGAGCGACGACCGCCGCCGGGCCATCGCGCTGAAAGCCATCCAGTCCCAAATGGAAAAGCGCGGCAACCTGGTCGTGGACGACCAGACCATCACCGTTCACGATTCGGGCCGGCGTGTGGATGTCTCGCTGACCGCGAAAGTGCCGATGCTCTTCGGGCCTCTGTTCGGAACGGATGCTGGGAAAGTCACCTCGTCTTCTTCCGCCGAGGAATTTAGGATAGCGGCATCGACGCCATGTCCATTTCCGTGGTTCTGGATCTGTCGGACACTATACTGGAACGGCTAATCCAGGGCGCGG
Organism: uncultured Algimonas sp.; assembly: GCA_964445685.1. GTDB lineage: Bacteria > Pseudomonadota > Alphaproteobacteria > Caulobacterales > Maricaulaceae > Litorimonas. The sequence goes on along the minus strand of CAYULR010000114.1, from coordinate 5,224 downwards.
CCGCCTTCGTGAACAACCGCGGACTGAACGGCCCCATCGCGCAGAGGGTCCGGGGTTGGCTTGCCGAGATCGAGGCCGCCGAAAAGGAGGTCATCGAGACCTGCGAGCCCATCCAGACGGAACGGGTGACGAAATCCTGCGAACAGGCCCGCGAGGAGGGGATCTCCATCATCGCCATCGACATGTCCGGCTTCAACGAAGACGCCGAAGCCATCACGGACCTCTGCATGGGGTTGAGCGATGCGGACAGGGACAACGACTCGCGCCGTACGGCGAACGCGGAAGCCCAGGCCCAGGCCAACACGACGCGCACGCTTGCCTCCGGCCTGGAAATCGAAGTGTCGGTGGACGGGGAGTCCTTCTCCGCCTCCGTGGAAAACCTCCGACAGCTCAGGGAAGTGTTGGCGACGATGCTGCCCGACGCGCAGCCGGGCGAACGCACGGTGCGCCTGGTCAGCTAGGGATCGGTCGCCGCCACACGGGCGCGTTCGCTCGCCACGTTGCGGCGCAGACGGTCGATGACCCAGCGGTCACCGCTCTGTTCGGTCCAGCGCGCGGCGCTGTCGAGAACCCGGTCGGCCTGGTCGAAGCGGCGTTCGTAGATCAGCGCCGGGATCATCATCATGGCCGTGTGGGGCAGGGTTTGATGGACGGCGCGGCCCTGCAGCCAGTCGAGCGACTCGCGCGCCCCCGCATCCAGCCGCGTCGTGGTGGGCAGGCTCACCGCCACGCGGAACAGGTGCAGCTCCGCATCATCGGGCCGCACGGCCAACGCGGCGAGGGCGGCCGCTTCGGCGGCGTCCCACAGCGCTTCTTCCGACTGGCGTTCCGATACGCGGCCATAGGCGCTCTTGGCGCGGATCTTCAGCGCGCGCGCATTGTCCGGGTCGGCCGCCAGCACGCGCGCCGTCGCCCGGTCGGAACCGTTCCAGTCGCCCAGACGCCAGGACCGCACGGCGCGGGCCAGATCCATCGTCACCGTCGCCTCCGCCGGACCGAGCGCCGCTCGCACCGCGTCGATGCGGCTTTGCGTAGCCGTGGCGATGCGCCCGTGGCTGAGCAGCAGGCGCAGATGGTTTTCCAACCGCTCATCCGGCGAGGCGTCCCGCACGGTCACGGTCGAGCCCGACGTGGAGGTCCGCACGGGGCGGTCGGTTGCGGCGTCCGCATCGCTCAGCCGTTCGCGGATGCGCGATTCCAGCGGGTCGTAGCGTAGGCCGAAGGCGGCCTCGAAACTGTCTTCACCGCTGCCGCCCGGTTCCAGACCGTCCACGAAGCGGTGCACGCTGGCGAGGCCGTCCGGCTGGGCGATGACGAACTGGGCCAGCGCAAGGCTCTGCCCGTAATAAAGGCGCTGCGCCGCATCCGGCGCGGTGCTGCCGAGGCGGCTCTGCGCCAGCCGGAAGTCCGGGTAGCGGGCGAGGTTCTCGATGACCGTGCCCATGGGCAGCCAGTGCTGGGAGGCTGAGAGCGGCTCCTGTTCCGGCAGGGTGCGGCCGAAGACGGCCCGCCCGTCCGCGTCGCGCTCGTATGTGGCGTAGTGTTCCGCCAGCCCTTCGCCCAGCCAGATGGGCAGCTTGCGCGGGTATCGGGTCTCCAGGATGTGGTGGACGACTTCGTGGCGCAGCACGAGGCGCAGCCATTCGGGCTCCAGCGCGCGCGACAGGAAATGCCCCGGCTCCGCGCTGTATCCGATGATCACGTCGTGCCCGGCGGCGCTCTGGCGGTAGATGGCGGCCGTGATCCCGCCTGGTGTGACGGCATCGAAGGTGGCTGTGTCGTCCACGATGTTCAGCCGCAGCCGCTCTTCGGTGTCGTCCGGGTCGAGGCCCAGATCGGCGAGCACGGCGAGGCGGAAGGCTTCCAGGTCGGACAGCACGGCGCGGGCATCGACGGGTGCGTCGGACCGCAGGTCGAAATGGGCCGACTGCGCGCGCAGGCCCTGCGCGAAGGCAGGCAGCGCGGCGAACAGGACGAGCAGGGCGGACAGGAACAGCCGGAGCATGGGTTCGAGATAGCGTGTCCCACGCCCCGCCGCAAATGACGGAGCCGTTAGCCTCATCAGCCTCGTTGTCTTGTCAGTCTGCGTCCGGGCTGGCCGCATCCGGCACCGGGTCCGGGTCGGGCTCGTCGAAGGGCACGCCGGGAAAGGCCTGCTCCCAGGCCGGTTCGGTCATCCGGAACGCCCAGTGGTATTTGCGCCGGTAGGAGCGGCGGCGGCTGTCGAACCACATATGCTGCATCGCGGTGATGAAGAGGATGCGCGCATAGGCTCTGTCCTCGTGGACGTAATGGTCGACCAGGGAGGCGGCCAGGCCGGGCCGCCGGGCATGGACCCGGTTGTTGCGCAGCCAGGTCAGGCTGTTCTTCAGTCGCGCGCGGTTCTCCGGCGTGTCCTCCGCCCGGTCCAGCCAGTCGACATGTTCGAAGTGAAGCCGGAACGGGGCGTCCGACACGGCGAAGGCCCGGTCGAACGCGGTCGTCACGGCTTGCGCGGCGCTGGCCTCCAGGTCTTCGTCGATTGCATGTTCGACGGAGATCATGGCGTTCAGCAGGTGGGACGGCGCATGGTCGGGGCGGTCCCGCAGGCTCTGGTCGACGCGGCGCAGCGCGGCCAGGAACTCGTCCTCCTTGTAGAGCCGGAACGCCTCGACCAGCCATTGGTCCGCCGTCTCGGGGGCAGGGTCCGCGAGCGTTTCCAGGACAGAATCCCGCGTCTCGTCGCTGGAATAGCGGTGGGTCTGGATCAGTCGCCGCAAGTGGCCCTCGAACGCATCCTCGCTCAGCTCCTCCCGGCCGATCGTGTCCAGCGTCGGCACGGGGACGTTTTCCGCGATGCGGAAGGTGGGCTTGCCCGACCGGTGCTTCGTCGCCAGCGCGTCGTGCATGTCCGGGTTGGCGGGGCTGAGCAGGCCTTTCGCCGCGTCCTGCATGGAATAGCCGTCCGAAACGACATTGTGCCATTGGTGAACGGCGTGGATGCCGTTCACATCGTCCAGCAGCAGATGGGTCATCATGTGGGACAGGCGGTAGAAGCCGATCCGGCTGCCCCGGCCTGGATAGTGCGCATAGGCCGACAGCGATTCCGACAGGTCGGGCCAGTAGTCCGGATGCCCCGTATCCTCGAGCGAGCCGATGCGGATCAGCCCCGAATCGAGCCTTTCATAGAAAGAATAGAACTCGGCCACCCCCTCGTTCGCCCAGGTCGGCAGGTCGAAGGGCAGGTGGCGGTGCGACAGCGCGTGAACGGATTCGTGCCGCGCCGTGCCCCAGATCCGCGTCTTGTCCCGGAAAGCGTCGGAACGGTCGCGGATGAGGATATTATCCCCGATGACCGAGACCATGTAGAGGCCGGACGTGCTCATGCTGGGCGCGAACAGGTCATAGAGGCTCCCGTCCCGGACGAAGGTCATCGTGATCGGGTCGGTCTCGTCGGGCGGGTCGATCAGGCCCCAGTCGCGCAGCACGGCCAGGCGGTGCTGCTCCAGGTCCCTGATCAGGCCCTCCGCATCCACCGGGCCTTGCGTCACGAGAGTGAAGTTGGGCGAGGTGAGGCGTCGGGGCTCCAGGTCGGGGCGGCTCAGATAGGCGATGAGCAAGAGCAGGAGCGGCAGCGCCACGATCAGGGCCGTCTTCGTCTTCCGGCTCGTCCAGTTCACCCCCGCCATGTACGATCCCCCATGGCGTCATGGTGAGTGGCAAACCGACGGTTTGCAAGCCCGGCCTTGTTGACAGCGGGCAAAAGCCGCCATATTCCGCGCCCCAATCAAGCGCAGTCCTATATCTGCGCTCCGAGCTGTGCAGGATGCAGACGGGGTCCCGGGGTCGACGAGTTTTCGTTCACCACCGGCCTTTCGCGCTTGCCGAATGAAAAGGAGAGGCTTTGTTCGAAGCCCTTGGAGATAGACTAGGCGGTGTCTTCGACACGCTGACGGGCCGCGGCGCGCTGACCGAGCGCGACGTGGATGCCGCCATGCGCGAGATCCGCAAGGCGCTGCTGGAAGCAGACGTGGCGTTGCCCGTCGTCAAGCAGTTCGTCGCCAAGGTCCGCGAAGAAGCCGTCGGCGAACGCGTCATCAAGGCGGTCAAGCCGGGCCAGCAAGTCGTCAAGATCGTCAACGACGCGCTGATCCAGACGCTCGGTGGCACTCTGTCGGAAGAAGACGCCGACATGGCGGAGGTCCGCCGCGCCTCGGAACTGAACCTCAACGCCAAGCCTCCGGTCGTCATCCTCATGGCGGGCCTGCAAGGCTCGGGTAAGACGACAACAACCGGCAAGCTGGCCCTGCACCTGCGCGAGCGTCGCAAGAAGAAGGTCATGCTGGCCTCGCTGGACACGAACCGTCCGGCCGCCATGGACCAGCTCGGCATGCTGGCGGAAAAATCCGGCACGGGCTTCCTGCCCATCGTCAAGGGCCAGAGCGCTGTCGAGATCACCCAGCGCGCGCTGAAAGAAGCCGCCAAGGGTGGCTACGATGTGCTGTTCCTCGACACGGCGGGACGCACGACCATCAATGAAGAGCTGATGGCGGAAGTCATCGAAGTCGCGCGCATCGCGCAGCCGACCGAGACGCTGCTGGTGGCCGACGCGCTGACGGGTCAGGATGCGGTCGAGACGGCTGCGCGCTTCAACGAAGCGCTCCCGCTGACGGGTCTGGTGCTGACGCGCATCGACGGCGACGGGCGCGGCGGTGCGGCGCTCTCCATGAAGGCCGTCACGGGCCTGCCGATCAAATTCCTCGGCACGGGCGAAAAGCTCGACGGTCTGGAAGCGTTCGACGCCGAACGGCTCGCGGGCCGCATCCTGGGCCAAGGCGACGTGGTCGCGCTGGTGTAAAAAGCCAGCCAGCTGATCGACGAAAAAGACGCCGCGCGCGCGGCCGAGAAGATGGCGAAGGGCGAGTTCGACCTCGACGACCTCGCCAACCAACTCGGCCAGATGAGCAAGCTCGGCGGCATGGGCGGCATCATGAAACTGCTGCCCGGCATGGGGAAGATGAAGAAGCAGATGGACGCCATGGGCGGTGTGGACGATAAACTCCTCGCCCGCCAGCGCGCCATCATCCTGTCCATGACCCCATGGGAGAAGAAGAACCCCAAGCTGATCAAGGCGTCTCGCAAGAAACGCATCGCGGCGGGCTCCGGCGTGCAGGTCTCCGAGGTCAACAAGCTGCTGAAAATGCACCGCCAGATGTCCGACATGATGAAGAAGATGGGCAAGGGC
>CAYULR010000113.1:7457-7804 GCA_964445685.1 uncultured Algimonas sp. | reverse complement strand
GCGGCGCGGACCTGACGCCCGTCCTGCACGAGCAGCGCACGCAGGACAGCCCCGACGCCAAAGCCTTCCACGCCGGAATGCGCGCGCCCTGCGAGGCGCACGGGGTCGACTATGAGCGCTTCCGGGACTGGTGCGACGAGTACTTCCACCTCCACCACCGCGATGAACCCAGAGGCATTGGCGGCATCTTCTACGACCGCTACAACTCCGGCGACTGGGACGCCGACTTCGCCTTCACCCAAGACGTCGGCCGCGCCTTCCTCTCCACCTACTCCGCCATCGCCCGGGGCCGAATGGCCGAGCCGTGGACGGAAGAAGAGCGCGAAGAACAACTCATCACGCGCGGA
>CAYULR010000113.1:4353-7447 GCA_964445685.1 uncultured Algimonas sp. | reverse complement strand
CTCTGGGACCGGGGCACCACCTTCGGCCTGAAAACAGGCGGAAACGTCAGCACCATCCTGTCGTCCATGCCGCCCGTGGTGAAGTGGCCGTAGGACCCTTTCTCGACATCATCGTCGGTGGCGCGGGCGACAGCCTGTTTGGCTGTGCGCGGCGATATGCGGACCTGTTGGAAACGGAGCACCCGGAGCGGGATGTGCTCTATCTGACGCAGGGCAACCGGAAGGTGCTCCTCGGCCTTCTCGACAGCGGTCGGCCCGTGAACCTGGTCGGTCACAGGTGGGGGGCGGCGGATGTGGCTTGGGCGCTGGGACGTGCGAATGCACAGGCGCGGCCCGGACTGGTCGTCGGTGTCGATCCTGTGGGCAAACCCTTGCGCCGGGGATGCGTACCGGAAGCGGCGGAGCAGCTTGTCACCATCTACGGCACGGGGTCCGAGGGTCGGCTGATGGACGGGAATGTCACGGCGCGCCTCGGACGCTGGATCGGGCGGACCTGCCCGCCGGGCTTCGACGCGGACTGCGCCCTCACCTACGACGCGCCCTACGCCCATTACGACATGACCCGCATGATGCGCCACCCGGGACCGGACGGACGCAGCGCGGAGGATCGGTTGTTGGGACGGGAAACAAGATGACACTGCAAGACCGCTGGTTCCGCCTGATGGACCGTCTGAACCTTCCGCCGTCGGAAGATCAAGGCGCGCACCTCTTAAAAGCCTACTCCGAACGACACAGGCACTATCACACGGTTGAACATCTTGAGGCCTGCCTGGCCCATCTCGACGAGCATTGGGGAGAGGCCGCAAGGCCGGAGCTCATCGAGATCGCCCTGTGGTTCCACGACGCCGTCTACAGGCCCATGTCGAAGACCAACGAGGCCGACAGCGCGGCGCTGGCCCGCAGGTTCCTGGCGGGGCAGATGGACGAGGCCCGCATCGAATGGGTCGAAACGGCGATCCAGCTGACCCAGAATCATGGGGAGACGGACGACCCGGATACGAAACTCCTGCTCGACATCGATCTGGCGATCCTGGGGGCTCCGCCCCACGTCTATGAAACCTATGTCGGCCATGTCCGCCGCGAGTTCAGATGGGTGCCGCGCCCCATGTTCAGGAAAGGCCGCGCCCGCATTCTGCGCCATTTCCTGGACATGCCGCAAATCTACAAGACGGATCGACTGGCGGCGCTTTTGGAAAGCCGGGCGCGTGACAATCTGTCGGGCGAACTCCGCCGGATAGGCTGAGACCGCTTCCGGACCTGTTGGGACGCCCATCGCCCCGCTGATGGACGCAGGCGGTTCCGCGAAACGCCCTTGCCCCCGTCCCGCTTCTGCTGGCAATCACATCCCACCTCAGGGCCGCGTCAGACGGCCGGACCAATTTGTGGGAGACGATCTATGGCGGAACGCGCCTGGCTGAAAGTTCACGACGAACTCGGGGCAAGCCCGCCGGATTATGACGACACGCCGCTGGGCGGCTATCTGGAGCGTCACGCAGAGAACCGCCCTGACGCAGTCGCCATGCGCTTCATGCACGCCGCGATGAGCTATGCGGAGCTGAACCAGGCCGCGAACCGTCTCGCCAATGCGCTATCAACCCTCGGCGTGAAACGCGGCGACGTGGTCGGGCTGCACATGCCGAACGTGCCGCAATACGTCATCGCCATCGCCGCCATCTCCAAGCTCGGCGCGGCCGGGTCGGGCGTGTCGCCGCTGCTGGCGCCGCCGGAGCTGGTGCACCAGATCAGCGATGCGGGCATTTCGGTGCTGATCAGCCTGTCGGATTTCGCCCCGGCGCTGGCCGCCATGCCGAGCATTCCGGACGGTCTGAAACACGTCATCAGCACGGGCGCGGGCGACACGTTGGGCGCGCCGGACGTGGCCCCGCTCGACCTTCCGGGCGTGGACGGCCACACGTGGCAAGGGCTCACGGCGGGCGCGTCGGACGCCTTCACCCAAGTCGATGTCAGCCCCGACGACACCTTCATGATCCAGTATACAGGCGGCACGACCGGCAAGCCCAAGGGCGCGGAGATCAGCCACCGCAACGTCATGCACAATCCGCGCATGGTCGAGGCGCTGGACCCCGATTACGACATGTATGGCGAGCGCTACGCGTCCGCCTTCCCATTCTTCCACATTGCCGGTTTCTCCATGATCTGCGGCATGATGATCTACGGCGCGGAGCTGCGGCTGCTGCCCAATCCGCGCGACGTGGAGCATTTCGTCGACGTGCTGAAGAGCCATCCGCCGACGATCCTGGCGGGCGTTCCGGCGCTCTACGACATGCTGCTGGCCCATCCCGACTTTGCGAGCGTGGACTGGTCGGGGCTGAAGATCGCCAAGTCGGGCGCGGCTCCGCTGACCCGCACGACCTACGACAACCTGTCCGCCGTCATCGGCGAGAACAAGATCAGCGACGTGTTCGGCATGACCGAGACCGGCCCCTGCCATGTCGCCCACCCGATCAGCCGCTACAAGCTGGGCAGCGTCGGCGTGCCCATGCCCGGAACCGACCTGAAGATCATGGACGTGGAGACCGGCACGACGGAAATGCCCGTCGGCGAACCGGGCGAGATCGCCACGACCGGCCCGCAAGTCATGAAGGGCTATCTCGGCCTGCCAGAGGAGAGCGCCCGCGCTATCCGCGAGATCGACGGGCAGCGCTACATGTTCACGGGCGATGTCGGCTATCTGGACGAGGACGGCTACCTGTTCCTGTGCGACCGCGCCAAGGACATGCTGGTCGTCGGCGGGTTCAAGGTCTTCTCCGTCGAGGTCGAGGACAAGCTGAAGGCGCACCCGGACGTGGCGGAAAGCGCCGTCGTCGGCAGCCCGGACGAGAAGCGGCCCGGCAACGAGATCGTGGATCTGTTCGTGCAGCGCGCACCCGACAGCGAAGGCTCCGACGCGGACGCGGAAGAACGCCTGCGCGAGTGGATCCGCGCCAACATGGCCCCCTACAAAGTGCCGAAGCACTTCCACTTCCTCGACGAAATCCCCCTCACGCCCGTCGGCAAGATCGACAAGAAGGCGATGCGGGCTCAGGTGGTGGGATAGACAGCCCACCGTGACCGACCTTCCCCGCTCCGTGGT
>CAYULR010000113.1:0-4343 GCA_964445685.1 uncultured Algimonas sp. | reverse complement strand
TCATCCTCGGAGCGCTCGCCGAAGACATAGCCGCACCCCTGCGCGCGGCCCTGCCGGACCTCGATGTCCGGATCGGCGGGGATGCGCCGGAGGGGCCCTATGCCGTCATCGCCTTTTCCCCCGGTGAGGAGCTGGCCCACTATCCGGATGCGGGCTGGATCCACATTGCGGGCGCGGGCGCGGATGGGGTGCTGGGGGCGTTGGGAGAGTGCGGGCTGACGCCTCCGCCGCTCATCACGCGCACGGTCGGGCGCATGGGGCGGCAGATCGGGGAGTATGTGCTGTCCTATCTATTGGCCGATGCGCAAAGGCACGGCGCGCGGCGGGAGCTGCAGGCGCGGCAAGACTGGGACGTTGCGGCTGGAACGCCCGCGCTGATCGAGGGGCGCACGGCACTGATCCTGGGCACGGGCGGGATCGGCGGCGGCGTGGCGCGCGTGCTGCAGGCCGTCGGCATCGAGTGCATCGGGGCGAGCCGCAGCGGAAAGGTCCGCGCGCCCTTCGACCGGGTCATCGCCATGGACGCACTCCCGGACCTGCCGGACGTGGACCTCGTCGTCGGGGCGCTCCCGCTCACGCCGCAGACGCAGGGCGGCATCGGCGCGGCGGTCTTCGGCCGCCTCTCAGGCGCGCTTTTCGTCAATGTCGGACGCGGCGCGACAGCGGACATTCCGGCATTGCATGACGCGCTGGCGAGCGGTCGCCTGCGCCATGCCGTGCTCGACGTCGTGCCCGTGGAGCCCCTGCCCGAAGGCGACCCGCTCTGGACCGCGCCGGGCATCACGATCACGCCGCACGTGTCCGGCCTGACCATGCCCAAAGATACGGCGGACGCGTTTGTCGCGGCTTACGCAGCCCTGTCGGAAGGCCGTCCGCCCGAGCTCGTCGTGGACCCGCAATCAGGTTATTGACAGTTTTATCAATAGCGGCCATGAAGATCTTCGAAGAGGAGATTCCCATGTCTGCAACCATCACGCCCGAAGGCCGGTCGAGCCTGAAGCCGTCCGCCAAGCGCCACCTCTGGCTGGTCTCGCTCACCTACCCGACCCTGCCGCTCATAGGGCTGGGCCTGGCCATCGCGCTCGACGCGCCGGCCTGGGTCTGGCTGACCACGGCCATCGTCTACGTCTTCATGCCGATCCTCGACGCGCTGGTGGGCGACGACAAGACGGACCTGCTGGGCCTGATGGAGGACGAGGCGACGCAGTCGCTCTTCTACCGCTACATGGTGCACGGGCTGCTGCCGCTGATCTACCTGACCTGGCTGGTCGGGGCGTGGGCTGCGGTAAATCTGAACTTCCCCGCCTGGGCCTATCTGGGCCTGGCCATCGGTCATGGCTGGGGTCTGGCTTTCGCCATCAATAGCGGACATGAAACGGGTCACAAACCGGACAGGATCAGCAAATGGGTCGCGCTGCTCATGCTCGCCCCGTCCTTCCTCGGCCACTTCCGCATCGAGCATAATGCGGGCCATCACAGCGATGTCGCCACACCGCGCGACCACGCCACGGCCCGCTACGGCGAGGGCTTCTGGGCCTTCATCACCCGCGAAATCCCCGGCGCGTGGGAGCGGTCCTGGCGCATCGAAAGCAAGCGCGCCTCGCGCAAGGGCTATTCGCGCTTTTCCCTTCGCAACGAAGTCGTGCAGACGGTCGTGATGCAGCTGGTCATCTGGGGCGCGGTCGTGGCCTGGTTCGGCGTGGCCGTGCTGCCCTACCTGGTCATCGCGGCTGCCATGTCCGTGCTGACCCTGTCGGGACAGAACTACTTCGCTCATTACGGACTGCTGCGCGACAAGCGCCCGGACGGGAAATACCTGCCCGCCCGGCCCGAGCACAGCTGGAACTCCAACAGCCTGATTACGAATATCACGAGCTACAATCTCGCTCGCCACAGCGACCACCACGCCCACCCGTCGCGCCATTACCAGTATCTGCGCAACTTCACCGACGTGCCGACCCTGCCCTATGGCTACGGCACCATGTACCTGCTCGCCTACGTCCCGCCGCTCTGGCGCCGCGTCATGGACCCACGCGTGCTGGCCAATGTGGACGGCGACATGAGCAGAGTTCTTACGAAGGAGTTGGCGCTCGCGGAGGGGGCGAAGCGCTGATCCAACTGACACACCGTGTCAGTTGGGGCGGATTAGAAGGTCGGGAACATCCACACAGGAAACCCGACCATGTCAAACCCGATCATCGAAACCGTTCTGTTCGAATTGGAAGCAGGCGTCAGCGACGCCGACTTCCGCGCCACCCTTCCTGCCTCCATGGCCTTCATCGAGGCTTGCCCCGGCTTCCGCCGACGCTGTCTGTCCATGAACGAAACCGGCCAATGGATCGAGCATATCGAGTGGGATGACATGGCCTCGGCCAAGGCGGCCGCCGCCCGCATCGGTCAGGACGAAAGCGTCCGGCCCTTCGTGTCCAAAATCAGTGGCCCGAGTGTCCGCCTGTTCCACACGCAAGCGACCCTGCTTGCCCAGGCCCCCACTGCCGACTAACCGGTCCGCATGAGGCGGACCGACCGACTGTTCGAGATTCTGCAGCTCTTCCGGGAGCGGGGATTCACGCGTGCCGCCGATCTGGCGGAGCGTCTGGAGGTTTCCACGCGGACTATATACCGCGACATCGACACGCTGATCGCCTCCGGTCATCCGATCGAAGGCGAGCGCGGCGTCGGCTACATCTTGCGTGAGCCGATCTTCCTGCCGCCGCTGTCGCTGACAGCGGAAGAGGCCTCCGCACTGCGGCTCGGCATGGACCTGATCGGCGCGCTGTCGGACGGGCCCCTGTCCGCTCCGGCCCAGTCGGTCCTGCGCAAGCTCTCGCCCGAGCACCGAGCGTCGGGCATCAGCCACTATTCCGATCCCACGCCGCTCGCCCGTATCGCCCTGCTTCGCGACGCGGTGGAGCGCCGGGAGCAACTCCGCCTGATTTACGTCAGTCTTGAGGGCGTCGAGACGCGACGCACCGTCCGGCCTCTGCAACTCGAACACTGGCAACAGGTCTGGACCCTGACAAGCTGGTGCGAAACCCGCGCAGACTTCCGCAGCTTCCGGGTCGACCGGATCGAGACGGTTGAAGCAACCGGTCTCATCTTCGATTACGAGCCGTCGAAGAGCTATAAGACCTACGTCGAGCAGATGAGACAATCGGCATGACTGTTCTGCGCCAAGCCACGCCATCTGACTATGACGGCCTCGGACAGCTCATGTTCGAGGCCATCCATGCAGAGCCGTCGCCCTATAGTGAGGCGGAAAGGATGGCTTGGCGGGCGGAGCCCTATGCGGGGGCGGACTGGCATGCGCGCCTTGACGAGCACAAAGTCCTGATCATCGACGATAGTGAAGGCCCGGTCGGGTTCGCGACGCTGACGCCGGGCGGGTACATCGATCTGGCCTACATGTTGCCACGGGGACGCGGGCAAGGGCTGTTCCGCAAGCTCTATGAGCGCCTTGAAACCGAAGCGCACAGAATGGGCCTGAGCCGCCTGTCCACCCATGCCAGCCTTGCCGCCGAAGGACCCTTCGAAGCGATGGGCTTCACCGTGACGGAGTACGAGACGGTCGAGATCAAGGGCGAGCAGCTTCGCCGCGCCGCGATGGAGAAACCTCTCCCGCGTTGACTTAGGGCGCTCCACCGCCCATGTGGACTGCGACCCTAATGAACGCCGCGCCACCGAAGAGCTGCGGCCCGGTCCCCTTTTCAATCGGAACACCATGACCACTTTCTCAGAGCTCAAGCTCTCCGAGCCGCTATCGCGCGCGCTCAACACCCTCGGCTACGACACGCCGACCCCCATCCAGGAACAAGCCATCCCCCACCTGCTGGACGGCCGCGACCTTCTCGGCATCGCCCAGACAGGTACGGGTAAGACAGCGGCGTTTTCGCTACCCGCCCTCGACTGGATCTTCACCGAAGCAGGCGATCCGCCCAAGCGCGGTGCACGCGTGCTGATCCTTGCGCCCACCCGCGAACTGGTCGGGCAAATCTATGACAGCATCGTCTCCTACGGCCGGTTCATGATGGAGCTGACGGCGGCGAAGGTCGTCGGCGGCGTGTCCATCAACAACCAGATCAAGAAGCTGGTGGGCGGCAACGACGTGCTCGTCGCGACGCCGGGCCGCCTCATCGACCTGCTGGACCGCAAGGCGATCACGCTGCGCGACGTGGAGATCCTCATCCTGGATGAGGCCGACCAGATGATGGACATGGGCTTCATCCACGCGCTGAAGAAGATCATCCCGCTGCTGCCCGAAGAGCGCCAGACGCTGATGTTCTCCGCCACCCTGCCCGGCAACATCAAGAAGCTGTCCAAGCAGTTCCTGCACGATCCCGTCC
>CAYULR010000112.1:0-7834 GCA_964445685.1 uncultured Algimonas sp. | reverse complement strand
GCGTTCTCCGTCGCGGGCAAGGGCTACCTGCCGCTCAAGCCGATCAGCTTCGGCCTCGCCGTGCGCGTGTCCGAGGACAAGGACTTCATGCGCCTGAAGATGACCTGCCGGAAGGAAGCCGACATCATGTTCGTGCGCATGGAACGCGGCCCCGAAATCAAGGTGCACCAGCCCGACGACGACACGCCGCTGGACACGGACGACATGGAACCGCTCTTCCAGGCCATCTACCAGCACCTGCTCGACTTCTTCCAGAACCGCATCGATGACTACGACAATGGCCGCTACGGCACGCAGGAGATCGGCTTCGACATCCAGCGGATGACTGGCGACTGATCGGAGCTCTGTCCCCCGTCAGCCCAATCGTGGCCCAAGACAGGCCAGAGGCCCCGGCAGTGAATGCCGGGGACTTTCGCGAGGCGGGCTATCGCCGCCTCTCTATTTCAATTTCCCCGCTTCCCCTCCCCTGTCCCCCACGCTAGTCGAATCCTTTCCCTGCGGGCCTGGCCCGCGCCGTGACGGACCCTGAATGGCTGCCTCGATCACTGCCGACGCCGCGCACTACGCCGCGTTCAGCCTGCCCGTGAAGCTCGCCCTGATCGGGGTGCTCGGCATCGGGGCACAGTGGCTCGCCTGGCGGCTGCAACGCCCGGCCATCGTGCTGATGGCGCTGGCGGGACTGGTGTTCGGGCCTCTGCTGGGGGCGGTCCTGCAACTGGGCCGGCCGGAAGCGGTCGCGGAGATCGTGGGGCTTTTCCGCCTCGATCCCGTCAACGACTTCGGCGATCTGTACCGACCGCTCATCGGGCTCTCGGTCGCGATCATCCTGTTCGAAGGCGGGCTGAACCTGAAGTTCCGCGACCTGGGCGATGCGCGCCAGGCCGTGCTGCGCATGGTGTTGCTGGGCGGGCCCATCGCCTGGGTGCTGGGCGCGGCCGCCGCCTACTACATTGTCGGGCTTCCGCTGCTGATCTCTGTGATGGTGGGCGGACTGTTCGTGGTGACGGGCCCGACCGTCATCATGCCGCTGCTGCGCCAGGCCCACCTGAAGCACCGCCCGGCCAACGTGCTGAAATGGGAAGGCATCGTGAACGATCCGGTCGGCGCGCTGTTCGCCGTCATCGGCTACGAAATCATCGTCTTCCAGCTGACGGGCGTCAGTGCGGCGGCTATTTTCGGCCGTCTCGCCTTCGCCGCGCTGTTCGGCATCGTCATCGGCATCGCGTCCGCCTACCTGCTGGCGAAGGCGTTCCGGAATGGACTGATCCCGGAGTATCTCAAGGCCCCGGTCGTGCTGGCCTGGGTGCTGGCCGTCTATGTGCTGTCCAACAAGCTGGCGGACGAAACGGGCCTGCTGACCGTGACCGCCATGGGCATGACCATGGCCAATCTGAAATTCGCCGCCCAGGTCGAGATGCGCCGCTTCAAGGAAACCATCACCATCATCCTGGTGTCGGGCGTGTTCGTCATCCTGACCGCCACGCTGACGCCCGCCATCCTGCGCGCCTTCCTGCTGGAATGGCGCGTCTGGGCCTTTGTCGGCGCGATGATGCTGGTCGTGCGGCCCATCGCCGTGATGCTGTCCACGCTCTGGTCGGGTCTGGATTGGCGCGAAAGCCTGCTGGTCTCGATGATTGCTCCGCGCGGCATCGTCGCCGTGGCTGTGGCGGGCCTGTTCGCGGCAGAGCTGCAAGCGCTCGGCCTCGACCAGGGCGCGCTCTTCGTCCCGCTGGCGTTCGCGCTCGTCTTCGCGACGGTATTGTTCGCGGGCTTCGCCATCGGGCCGCTCGCCAAGCTGCTGGGACAGAGCTCCGGCGGGGGCGACGGTGCGCTGATCGTGGGCGCGAATCCATGGTCGCTCGGCCTCGCCAAGGCGATGCGCGACATGGATGTGGGCGTACTGGTCGCGGACACGAACTGGCGCCGCCTGCGGGCCGCGCGCCTGGACGGCCACGCCACTTTCGACGGCGAAGTCCTGTCGGAAAACGCTGACTATTCGCTGGACCACAGCGCCTTCAACCACATCGTCGCCGCCACGCCCAACGACGCCTACAACTCCCTCGTCAGCGTGGAATTCGGCCCGGAACTGGGCCGCAACCGCGTCTTCCAGGTCGGAACGGCCGACACGGATGCGGGCGACGAAGCCATCGCCTACACGTCGCGCGGCCGCACGCTGGGCTCGCGCGGGCGCGGCTTCGACGCACTGACCCGCGACTGGTGGAATGGTTGGCGCTTCCGCGTGACCAAGCTATCGGACGAGTACACGCTCGAAGACCTCTACCGCGACCGAGGCGACAATCTGGACCTTATCCTCGCCAAGACGCCCACCGGCGCGCTGGAATTTATCCAGCCGGGCGAGGAGGACAAGGCGCGCGGCAACACGGTGCTGAGCTTCTGCCCGGCGACGGATCAGGACGTGGTGCGCGGAGAAGGCGCGAAACGCGCGGGCGGGAGCACGCTGGCGGGGCCTGCAGCGACGCTGCCGGGGTAGGGATACGCTCCCGGTCACGAATGACCTCTCCCATCGGCAAAAGGGCAACGCGCGGAATGAAGTGAGCACGATGTCTTTTTGTCACCGCGTGCCGCAGGCGCGCTGAGCGGCAGCGAATTGACAAGCCAGACCTAGCTCCTCCACCTCTCACAGCCATCACTCTCGCCGATTTAATAGGCGAGCCCATCACCTGCCATTTCGGCAAGGTTCTACGGATGGGAGATGGAAATGCCGTCCTAGCCAAAGGTCAATCCAGTGGAATGACCAACGCTAAGGTTCGGCCTGAGCGGTTTGGAAAGACAGAGGCGTTGTCCCCGGCATTCACTGCCGGGGCCTCCCTCGGTCGTCGTCCCACGTTGACTGGCCCCATCGTCATTCAAGCCAAGCCAGAGGCCCCGGCAATAAATGCCGGGGACGGTTGACATGTTTGCGGCTTAATCCCCGCCTTCGCTGCGATGAGCGAATAAGAAGGAACGGCAGAACTTCCTCCAACACACAAACCCACCCTTATTATCCCCCCATAAACCTGTCCTAAACCATACTGCGCGCCATGCGCCTTCCCCCCTCACCCCGGCTGCTGCGCGCGGCCCGCTCCGTCAGCTTGGCCGCGCTGTCGTGTGCCGATCTCGTCGGCATGGGCGGTCTAGGCGCGTGCGCCTTTGTGGCCGCCGACCTGCCGGACGCGGCGCGCCTGTGGGAGCAGACGCGCCCGCCCTCCATCCAGTTCGTCGACCGCCAGGGCCGCGACATCGCCGTGCGCGGGGCGCATGCGGAAGAGCCCATGCCGATCGGCGACATTCCCGCCCATGTGCGCATGGCGTTCCTGGCGACCGAAGACCGCCGCTTCCACGCCCATGCGGGCGTCGACCCCTACGGGCTCGGCCGGGCCGTGGTGGCGAACCTGCGCGCGGGCCGCGTGGTGGAAGGCGGCTCGACCCTGACGCAGCAGCTGACCAAGAACGTCTTCCTGACGCCCGAGCAGACCCTGACCCGCAAGGCGCAGGAAATGATAATGGCGATCTGGCTGGAACGGCGCTTCACCAAATCCGAATTGCTGCGCCTCTATCTCAGCCGTGTCTATTTCGGCGGCGGCGCGTGGGGGCTGGAAGCGGCGACGCAGACCTATTTCGGGCGCGCACCCGACGAAATCACCCTGTCCGAAGCCGCGTTGCTGGCGGGCCTGCTGAAGGCACCGTCCGCGCTCGGCCCCGCGCACAATCCCGACGGCGCGGCCCGGCGGATGCGCACGGTCCTGCGCGGGATGGAACGCCAAGGGCTTCTGGACGAGGGCATATTGGAGACGGCCCTGGCGGAGCGTGTCTCCGTCTTCCGCCCGCGCCGGTCCGACGAACCGGACGCCTTCATCGACTGGGTCTGGCCGGAGATCGAGCGCCACGTCGGCGTGCCCAACCGCGACATGGTCATCCAGGTCACGCTGGATGCGGAGCTGCAGCGCGCGGCGCAGGCCTCGCTGCTGGCCCATCTGGATGCGGAGCGCGGAGCCGAAGACGGGGCCGTGGTCCTGCTGGACGGGCGCGGCGAAGTGCTCGCCCTCGTAGGCGGGGCGGATTATTCCGACAGTCAGTTCAACCGCGCCACGCAAGCCGTCCGCCAGCCCGGCAGCGCCTTCAAGCCCGTCGTCTACCTCGCTGCCATGGAAGCCGGGCTGAAGCCCTGGACGATGAGCACGGACGAACCCGTCACCGTCGATGGCTGGACGCCCAGCAATTTCAAAAACCGACATCTCGGCCCGATCAGCCTGGAGGACGCGCTTGCTGGATCGGTCAACACGGTCGCGGTCAAGACGTTCGAGCAGGCCGGGCGGGAGCGTGTCGTGGGCACGGCGGCGCGGCTGGGTCTGGACGGCCTGTCGCCCTTCCCGTCGCTTGCGCTCGGCGCGCAGGGCGTCAGCGTCATGGACATGACGCGGGCCTATCTGCCTTTTGCGACGGGCGGTGATTTCTTGCCGGAAAGCGGGCTCCTGTTCATTGCGACCGCCGACGGCACGTCGCTCTATGAACGCCCGCCCCCCGAACCCGTGCGCGTGCTGGACACGGAAAGCGTACGGCACATGAACCGCATGATGACGGGCGTGGTGGAACGCGGAACGGGTCGGCGCGCCCGCGTGCCGGGCCGCGACGTGGCGGGCAAGACCGGGACGACCAATGACTTCCGCGACGCCTGGTTCGTCGGCTACGCGCCGGGGCTTTCGCTGGGCGTGTGGGTCGGCAACGATGCGGGCACACCCATGCAGCGCGTGGTCGGCGGAACGATCCCGGCGGAGATTTTCGCGGACGTGATGAGCGCTGCGCTGGATGGCCGCCCCGCCGCCGCCCTGCCCCGCACGGCCAAGCCGGACGAGATGGTCCGGCAGGACAGGCTCAACGATTTGCTGGACGTGCTGGAAGCCGCGACGGCGGCCGGGCAGTAACTACTGCAACAGCGCGATGTCGTTCGGGCAGCTCTGATTGTAGATATCGATGGCTTCGGGCATCCAGCGTTCGAAGTCGTTGATGCGGGTTTCCGGCGCGGGGTGCGTGCTCTGGAACTCCGGCGGGGTCGCCCCGCCCGCCGCCGCCATGCGTTCCCACAGGCGCGGGGCTTCGCGCGGATCATAGCAGGCGCGCGCCATCAGGATCAGCCCGATATAGTCGGCCTCGCTCTCATGCTTGCGCGAAAACGGCAGGGCGTAGCCGTACTGGCTGATGCCGCCGAACACGCCCATGACGGCGCGCTGCGCTTCGTAGTCCATGCCGCCCGCGCCCATGGCCACGCCTGCGCCGACGATGCGCTGCATGTTCTGCTGGGCCATGCGTTCCGCGCCGTGGTGGGCGAGCGCGTGGGCGACTTCGTGGCCCATGATGACGGCCAGCCCGTCTTCGTTCTCGGCTACGGGGATGATGCCGGTATAGACGGCCGTGTAGCCCCCCGGCAGGGCGAAGGGGTTGACTTGGGGTTAATCGATCACGTTGAACGCCCATTCGAACCCGGGTTCTTCGGGGGCGGCGGCGCGGGCGATGCGCGCGCCGATCTCCCGCACGACCTCCACGACGGGTTCGTCGCGGACCACGCGGTTATCAGAGAGGATCTGCTGGTAGCTTTGCAGGCCGAGCTGCATCTCCTGGTCCACATCCATGGTGCGGAGCTGCTTGCGGTCCGTGAACGGCACGGTTTCCTGGTTTGAGAAGTAGTAGAAGGCCGCGCCAATGGCGAAGAGCAGCATGACGGGCCAGCGGAAGCCGCCGCCGCGCCTCATGCCGCGCCCCATGCCTCTGCGGCCGATGTTGCGGCGGCCGAGCGAGCGGCCGCCGAAGGATGAGCGTCTGTACATGCGGACCTCCGTATCTTGTCCCTTACTATAGCAGGGAGAGGCGCGAAGGTTCCGAGAGCCCTGTTAGATTTTGGCGCTAAATCTTAGCGTTTTGGCGCGCTAGCAAGTCGCGGATCTCGGCCAGCAGAACCTCGTTGGCGGGCGGCGCGGAGGGTGCGGCCTCTTCCTTCTTCTTCATCTTGTTCATGCCCTTGATGATCATGAACATCACGAAGGCGACAATGAGGAAGGAGATCAGCGCGGCGATGAAGTTGCCGATATCGACGATGGCCGCCTCGGTCACGACCTCTCCGGCGGCGTTCACCTCGGCCTCCGAGATCGTGTATTTCAGGTTCGACAGGTCGATGCCGCCCATGATCGGCGACAGGATCGGCAGAAAGACCCCTTGGATGAAGGCCGTCACGACCGTGGCGAAGGCCGAGCCCATCACGAAGCCGACGGCCATGTCGATGAGGTTGCCCTTCATGGCAAACTCTTTGAATTCCGAAATCATTCCCATTGGATTTTCCCCGTTGCAACGCCGCGCCCCGTGGCGCGGCCCGCCCACCTATAAGGATGGGACGACGTTTGGGAAGGTCGTTTCGGAAAGGCGACGATCGCGCCTGCCCGAGTGAACGAGGGCTTAGCCGCGTTCCGCCTGGAACGCTTCGTCGATCTTCTCGCGCAGGTCCTTGCCCGTGCGGAAGAAGGGGACGTGCTTTTCCGGGACGGCGACCGGTGCGCCCGTGCGCGGGTTACGCCCGGCGCGGGCCTTGCGGTGACGCACGGAGAACGCCCCGAAGCCGCGCAGTTCCACGCGCGCGCCGCGTTCCAACGTCTGGGTGATGGATTCCAGCACGACCGCGACCACGCGTTCCACGTCCCGACGCGTCAGGTGTGGGTTCTCTTCATGGAGCTTGTCGATGAGCTCGGAGCGCAGCATGGGCTTGTGTAAACTCCCCCCGCCCCCTTCGCGTCAAGGGACTTCCTGGCCCGCGCGCATAAAAAAGCCCCGCCCGGAGCGATCCGGGCGGGGCGAGCGTAACAAATTATAATCGCAGCGCCCGTCAAATGAAACGGGCGTTGGATTTCTCCGTCCTAGTTGTCGCCTTTGAGAGCGGCACCCAGGATGTCGCCGAGCGACGCACCGGAGTCGGACGAGCCGTACTGAGCGACCGCTTCCTTCTCGGACTGGATTTCCAGCGCCTTGATGGAGAGCTGGTACTGACGCGTCTTGCGGTCCACGCGGGTGATCATGGCATCGACCTTGTCGCCCACGGCGAAACGCTCTGGGCGCTGCTCGGAGCGGTCGCGGGACAGATCGCCCTTGCGGATGAAGGCGGACACGGGCGTGTCGTCTTCGCCGAAGGAGACATCCAGACCGGCCGGCTGGACGTTGGTGACCGTACAGGTGACCACGTCGTTCTTGCCGAACGACTTGGCGCCAGCCGGCATCGTGTCGCGTTCCAGCTGCTTGAGGCCGAGCGAGATGCGCTCTTTCTCCACGTCGACTTCGAGGATCTTGGCCTCGACGACGTCGCCCTTCTTGAAGTCCTTGAGGGCTTCTTCGCCGGACTTCTCCCAGGAGAGATCCGAGAGGTGGGCCATGCCGTCAATGTCGTCTTCCAGACCGATGAATAGGCCGAATTCAGTGACGGATTTGACTTCGCCGGAGATCGTCGAGCCAACCGGGAAGCGGTCGGTGAACGTATCCCACGGGTTGGACTGGACCTGCTTGAGACCCAGCGAGATGCGGCGCTTCTCCTGATCGACGTCCAGGACCTCGACTTCCACTTCTTGGGAGGTGGAGACGATCTTGCCCGGATGGACGTTCTTCTTGGTCCAGGACATCTCGGAGACGTGGACGAGGCCTTCGACGCCCTCTTCCAGCTCGATGAACGCACCGTAGTCGGCGATGTTCGTGACGCGGCCCATGTGGCGCGAGCCCGGGATGTACTTGGCGGCGGCCGCATTCCACGGATCTTCCTGAAGCTGCTTCATGCCAAGGCTGATGCGCTGTGTTTCAGGATTGA
>CAYULR010000111.1:0-7867 GCA_964445685.1 uncultured Algimonas sp. | reverse complement strand
GCCATGGCCCGGCAGGCGCTCTTCGAGCATGGCGTAATAGGTCTCTGGCGGGGCGGTCATGAAGGGCACGCCCAGGCCTTGCAGCTTGTCCCAGGCGGCCACGATGTCGTCGCAGATCAGGGCGATGTGCTGGATGCCTTCGCCATTATATTCGCGCAGGAACTCCTCGATCTGGCCCTTGCCGTTCTCGCCTTCTTCGTTGAGCGGGATGCGGATCTTGCCGTCCGGCGCGGTCAGCGCCTTGGACGTCAGGCCCGTATATTCGCCCTTGATGTCGAAGTAGCGGATTTCGCGGAAGTTGAAGAGTTTCTCGTAGAAGTCGGCCCAGTAGGCCATGCGCCCGCCATAGACATTGTGCGTCAGGTGGTCGATCCGCTGGAAGCCGCAGCCTTCGGGGAATTTCTCCACGCCTTCGATGAAGTCGAAGTCGATGTCGTAGATGGAGAGCCCCTCTTCGCCTTCATCCGCGTATCGGTCGATGAGATAGATGATGGAGTTGCCGATGCCCCGGATGCCCGGGATGCGAAGTTCCATCGGACCGGTCTTCACGTCGACCGGCTCTGCGCCCTGCTCCAGCAGGTGGGCGTAGGCGGCCTTGGCGTCGCGCACCCGGAAGCCCATGCCGCAGGCGGAAGGCCCGTGCTCGCGCGCAAAGTAATAGCCCGGCGACTTCGGCTCGTAATTGGTGATCAGGTTGATGCCGCCCTGGCGCCAGAGCTGCACGTCCTTGGAGCGGTGGTTGGCGACATGGGTGAAGCCCATGGACTCGAACACAGGCTCGAGAATGCCTTTTTCGGGGGCGGAGAACTCCACGAACTCGAACCCGTCCAAGCCTGCGGGATTTTCGAAAAGATCGGCCATGTCGTCTCCTGATATGTTGGGAAGCCTGCCGGGGCAGCTTGCGTTTCGGAAACATATCTATAGATTATTGGTTGTGATTGCAACAACTCCAGACAAAACCGATCAAAAGAACAGGCTCTCCCTCGACGAGAGCTGGGCTTACAAGGTCGCGGTCGTCGCGGACCTGATCGCGCGGCGCGTCTCGGCCGTGGTGTCCGACGGGGCCGGGCTGAACCTCAGCCAGTGGCGCGTGCTGGCCGCGATCGGCGACGCGGACGGGCGCACGGCCAGCCAGGTCGTGGAGATCACGCCGATGGACAAGGGGATTGTCTCGCGCGCCGTCGCGGCGCTGGTCGAGCGGGGCTTGCTGCGCCGGGAAGCGTCCGAACAGGACGGTCGCGTCTCGCACCTCTGGATGACCGAAGACGGCCAGGCGACCTACACGACGCTGCTGTCCGCCCTGAACGCGCAGAACGCGCACGGCGACGCGCTGCTGTCGAAGTCGGACCAGGCGAAGCTCTTGGGCACGCTCGACCGGATCATCGACGGCTACCCCTCAGCCTAGCGCGTCCGCCAACAGGCCTGCGCCGAAACGCACGGGGTCGGTCGCAGGCAGTCCCGTTTCGCGCGTCGCGGCGTCCAGCGCCTCTTGCGCGGCCGCATCGTCCAAGCTTTTCGTATTCAGACTGACCGCGACGACCCGCGCCTCCGGGTTCGTCACCCGCGCCGCAGCTTCGTGCGCCCCGATGGAGGCGCGCAGCGACGGCATGGCCCGGCCCGGCAGGCCGCGCATCTCCAATCGGCCCGGGTCGTGGCACAACACCATCGCGTCAGGCTGGGAGCCGTGGACGAGACCGAGCGTCACGGCGGCAAAGGTCGGGTGCAGCACGGTCGCCTGCCCTTCGATGACGTCCCAATGGTCGGGCGCGTTGTCCGGCGACAGCGCCTCGGCCACGCCCGCAATGAAGTCGCCCGGAATCGTATCCACCGCGCAGCCTTCGCCTGCGATCAGAACGCCCGTCTGCCCGGTCGGTCGGAAGGTCGCGGGGACGCCGCGCCGGATGAGTTCGGCATGCAGCGCCAGCGCCGTGAACTTCTTACCGACCGCGCAGTCCGTCCCGACCGCGAGCACGCGCTTGCCCGCGCGAGGCACGCCCGTCGCGACCGGCATCGCCCCGCCCGACCAGTGGCGGACGTCGTGCAGCGTGCGGCCATGACGCGCTGCGGCCTCCGCCAGCTCCGGCACGTCGTTCATACGAACGTGCAGTCCCGCCGCCACGTCCAGCCCCGCTTTAAGCGCGCCGACCAGATAGGACAGCCATGTGTCCGGCATGTAACCGCCCCGGTTGGCGACACCGATCAGACAGGTCTTTGCGCCTGCCGCGACGGCGGCGGTCGGGTCCATATCCGGGATACCTAAATCGATTTCACACCCTGGCAGGCGCGACTGACCCACGCAGAGCTCGGGCCGCCAGTGCAGAACGCCTTGCGCGGTCTTGGCCGAGAACTCCTTCCCGCCGAGAAACAGCAAGTACGGTGTTTCGATCCTACGCATGTGTGCCTCCTCCCCAAACATCTGGCGCGATCACATCGAACAGCCCGTCACCCGTCAAGGTCGCCGGTTCGTCCGGGAACCAGAAGGGCCCATCCAGATCGGCGTAGTCCGCGCCTTGGGCTAGCAGGTGTGCCGGGGCAAGTGCGATGGTCGGCGCGACCATGCAGCCAACGAAGACGCTCAGCCCGCGCGCGCGGGCCGCGTCGCGGATCGCCAGCGCCGCCGTGAGCCCGCCGCACTTGTCGAGCTTGATGTTCACCGCCTGGTAGAGACCGTCCAGCGCGTCCAGATCGTCGAGGGTCTGCAGGCTTTCATCCGCGCAGAGCGGCAGATGCGTCGCGGCATTCCGCAGGGCGTCCTCCGCCTCCCCTTCCGTGCCCGCCGTCAGAGGTTGCTCCAGCAGCTCGTAGCCCAGTTCCGCCGCAAGCGGAGCCAGTTCCACCAGCTGCTCCGGCGTCCAGCCTGCATTGGCGTCGATGACGCGCCGCGCCTGGCCGGAGGCCTTGGCGACCGCGCGCATCCGCTGCGCCTCCAACTCGGGCGAGCCGCCCAGCTTCACCTTCAGCAATGGCCGCCAGTTCTCACCGCGCGCCTGCTCCGCCATCGTTTCCGGCGCGTCCAGCACGATGGTGAAAGCGCTTTCCACGGGCTTTGGGTTCACGCCGATGAGCGCCGCCACCGTTGTTCCCGATCGCGCCGCTTCGAGCTCCCACAGCGCGGCGTCCAGCGCCGAACGCGCGCCGCCAGCGGGCAGTGTTTCCGCCAGCGCGTCGCGCGTCATGTCGGCGGGCAGCGTGCCCCCGCATATGTTCAACTGTTCCAGCAGCCCGTCCGGCGTCTCGCCCCGGTAGCTCACGCCCGTCGCCTGCCCGCGCCCGACGTGATGGCCGTCCGACACCTCCACATGCAGCACGGGCTGATGCGTCCGCGCGCCCGTCGCGATGATGAAAGGCCGGACGAGTTCGGGGCGGTCGGTCCAGGCACGCAGCGTGAGCGGTGTCGTCATGATCCGACTTGAGCACGCCCACGCGCGCCAAGACAAGAGCCCGTCTCGAAAGAGTGGCGACACGGCTTGTCCTTGGCGCTATGTGCGAGGCGCGATGACAGAGATTGCCGTCAAACCCTCGGACCGGACGCTCGCCTCCGATGCCGTGCTGCCCTTCCGCTCGCTGGGCAAGTATGACTGGCCGAGCACGCCCGTGAACCGGGGCATGGAGCGGTTGCGCGAACGGGTTCGCGAACTGACGGGCCGCAAGGAAGATGCGTCCGGCATCGCCGCCGACCGGCTGGACCCCGTCCCAGCGGACCTGCTGGAACGCATTGTCGACGCGCCCGCCAACCAGCCCGTCCTGGCGGAACTCGACGCCACGCTGGACGGCTGGCTGTCGGACCCTGACGGGCCCAAGCGCCTGCAGACGATCGTGCTGCCCCCTTGCGACCGCGAAGACCTGCTGGGCCGCTGGGCGGACTCGCGCGGGCTGCAGGTCTTCGACACGGACCGCCGCCTGGGCGAACTCGACGCGCTGGACGACCCGGAGGCCGCGCCGCTGGTCATTCCGAAGCTGGAGGCGCGCTTCCTGCGCACGCTGGACGGGCTGGACGATGTGCGCCGCCTGCTGGACCGGATCGCCACGCTGGAACGCCGCGCCGTGATCGGCTGCAACAGCTGGGCGTGGCAGTTCCTGCGCAAGAGCTGCGAGATCGACCTGGTGCTGAGCGAGCCCGTCACCTTCCGCGCTTTCGACAAGCAGCGCCTTCGCGCCTGGCTTGGCTCTCTCGCCCACGGGCCGGGCGGCGAGGACACGGTGTGCTTCCGTTCGGCGCAGAGCGGCGCGGACGTCTTCGGAAACGGCGAAGGCGACGCGGAAGTCTCGCCCTACATGGCGGACCTCGCCAAGCGCAGCCTCGGCATCCCGTGGGTGGCATGGCATCTGTGGCGGCCGAGCCTGTTCCTCGCCAAACCCGAAGAGGGCGAGGAAACGGCCACGCCGGTCGATCCGTCCTGCGACCCGCACACGGTCTGGGTCACGCCCATCAAGCCGCTGGCCCTGCCCAACCGCAACGACCAGAACGCGCTGCTCGTGCTGCATGCGCTGCTGATCCATGGCGGGCTGACGGCGGACCAGATCGCGCAGACCGTGCCGCTGGTCTCCTACACCAACGTCCTGCCGTCGCTGTTGCGCGAAGGCCTGGTCGACCGGGTGGACGGGCTCTACCGCTGCCTGCCGGCCGCCTACCCGGCGGTGCGCGACGCGCTGAACAACAATGCCTATCCGGTGGACGTGCTGTGAGGCAGGTTCCAGATGCAGACTTAGGCACAGGCACAGAGACCGCGTCCGACGTGGCGACCGAGAAGGCCGCCAACCTTCTGAACGATCTGCAGGACATCAGCTTCCTCCAGATCGCGCTGATCCTGTTCGTGAGCTTCGGTGCGGTCTGGATCGTGCGGCGGACCATCCCGTTCCTGGCGGAGCGCGCGCCCTCTCGCCTGCGCCTCTACCTGCTGCGCGCCGTGCCGATCCTGCGCATGGCGATTATCCTGACGGCGATCCTGTGGATCACGCCGCTGATCTTCAACATCACGCTGCAGAACTTCCTCGTCATTGCGGGCGCGGCGTCGGTCGCCATCGGCTTTGCGTTCAAGGACTATGTCTCCAGCCTGATCGCGGGCATCGTCGCCATCTTCGAGCGCCCCTACGGCCCCGGCGACTGGGTGGAGATCGAGGGCGACTACGGCGAGGTCGTCAGCCTGGGCATGCGCGCCATCCGCCTGCGCACCGCCGCCGACGACATCATCACCGTGCCGCACGACACGATCTGGTCCAACAACATCGCCAACGCCAATCTCGGCTCGCAGACGCTGATGTGCGTGGCGGACTTCTATCTCGATCCGGACCACGACGCCGCCGAAGTGAGGAAGCGCCTCGCCGACGTGGCGCTGACCAGCGCCTATCTCGACTACCGCCGCCCGGTTATCGTCGTGCTGAAGGAAACGGAGTTCGCAACCAAATACGGACTGAAGGCCTACCCGTTCGACATGCGCGACCAGTTCAAGTTCGTCAGCGACCTGACGGAGCGCGGCAAGACCGCCGTGCGAGCGGCCGGCGCAAAGCCCGTCAGCGTCCCGAGGCTGCCCGGCGAGGGCTAGCCGTCGTGGCCGTTCCGGGCGCGGATCTGCGCAACCGGCGACCCGAACGTCCTCGCCGCATCCACAACGGCGTCCACCGCGCCCAAGTCGGTATAGTCCAGCTCCATCAGCGTCTTGACCGCATCCGCATCGCTGGCGTTCGCGATGTAGTCCGCAGCGACTGCGTACCCCGCATAGTAGCCCAGATCGCGCACGCCGAACGCATTGTGCGCGCTGTTCCAGATCCAGCCGGAGTAGTCCGTCTTGCCGATGTCGGCTTCGAACGCATCCAGAACCGCAGTGCGGTTTTCCAGCCCGTAGACGATGGACGGTTGCTTCGACGGCTCCCCGATGGCTTCGGTCGAAAGGTACTCCGCCAGCCCCTCGAACAGGGCCTGGGACAGCAGGTCAGCCCCGCCGATGCCGCGCTGTTGCGTGTGGACGTATTCGTGCAGGTTCAGCGCGACGAGACCGTCCAGCGGGTTGCGCTCCACAAAGCTCACAAGGTGCGGATAGCGCTCCGCGATCCCGTCCGTCGGCACGCTGGCATCCGCCATGGCGAGTTCCGCACCGATCAGCAGCTTGCCGTCATTGGCCGTGCCCGCCGTGCGCATCGCGCCGATGACGAAGTAGACCGGGACCTCCGCCCCGCTGTCATAGACACCGCGCATCCGTTCCAGCCCGGCTTCGATGCTGGCGGCGTAGTCGTCGATGCGCGCCGTGTTCGCCCGCACCCCGTCCCAATAGGTCGGGGCCTCGTCAATCAGCGTGATGAATTCGGACGTGCGGTAGCTCCGCGCTCGGTTCATCGCGTGCAGGCCGGGCGTGCCGGGATCGATGTAGAGCGCGTTGAGCAGGCGCAGCTTTTCAGACGGATCGTCCGTTGCGCGGACCGCGTCATACGCCTCCCAGAAACGGCTGACATCCTCGGAAATGACGATGGAGGATGGCGGCGCGCTTTCCGGCTCGGACGGGGGTGGGGTTTCGGCAGGCACGGAACAGGCGCAGAGCAAGGCGGAGAGGAGGAACAGGCGTTTCTTCATGACGCCCGGATTTCAGCACCTCTTTGCAGTCCGGGCAAGAGCGGCATGCCGTTGGAACCGTCTTGCCCGCGTCGCAGGCGCGTCACAAATTCTTGGCAGAGCGGAGCCCATCCGTTATGCACGGCGAATTTTATTCGATTCACAGCCACAAGAAAAAGAAAAAAGGCCCCATGACAGACACGCAGACCCCAGACCCCGCCACTCTCCCCTCCGATGCCGTCGACCAGTTGATCGACCTGTACGACCAGCAGGTCTCGCTGCTGCGCAACCGCTTCGACGCTTATGCGGAAGGCCGCATCGAGATGCTGGAGTCCGTCCACGCCGTCTATCCCAAGCTGACCGTGTCCATCCCGGCCGAGGAAGCCGTGATGACGAGCAACCTCGCGCTGGGACGCGTGGCGAGCCGTCACGAATTCTCCACCACCATCACGCAGCCGCGCCTGTTCCGCCGCTATATCGAAGACCAGCTCGGCAAGGTGCTGAAACAGTTCACGGCGAAGGTGCAGGTCGGATTATCAGATAGCCCGATCCCGCTGAACTTCGCGCTGGAGTCCGCCACGGCCGGGCTGGACCTGAAGGCACGCCAGGCGCTGCCGACCTATTTCAACACGCCCAACCTGGTCGCGACCAACGACAATATCGTGGATGGCCGCCAGATCCTGAACCGCAGCGACGCCATGCCGCTCGCGCTCTTCACGGCGGAGCGCACGGATTATTCGCTGCACCGCATCCGCCACTACACGGCGACCCAGCCAGAGAGCTTCCAGAACATCATCCAGTTCCCCCACTACCACCGCAATGTCGACGAGTTCGTGGAATGGGCGGTGGAAGAGGTGAAAGCGGGCCGCGCGACGAAGCTGGTCGAACCGGGCGGGCGCGAGACCGGAGCCGACGGCGTGCCCAGCCAGGACCCCATCGCCAAGGTCCCGCAAATGCCTGCCTACCACCTGGTGCGCGACGGGCACCGCGGCGTGACGCTGGTCAATATTGGCGTGGGGCCGAGCAACGCCAAGACCATCACGGACCACCTCGCCGTGCTGCGCCCGGATGTGTGGCTGATGATCGGCCATTGCGGTGCGTTGCGCCGCACGCAGCGCCTGGGCGACTACGTCCTCGCCCACGCCTACCTGCGCAAGGACAAGGTGCTGGACCATGTCCTGCCGCCGCACATCCCGCTGCCGACGCTGGCCGAAGTGCAGCTCTCGCTTAGCGAAGCCGTCAGCGACGTGGCGGGCGTGCACGAGGACCAGGTCAAGGACCTGCTGCGCACGGGTACGGTCGTGACCACGGACGACCGTACCC
>CAYULR010000110.1:5469-7910 GCA_964445685.1 uncultured Algimonas sp. | reverse complement strand
ACTCCGATCACGAAGAAGGTCGCACCGATCGACCCGAGGATCAGATAATTGAACGCGGCAGACAGCGCCCGTCGGTCGCGGTTCGCGCCCATGGCGACCAGCGTATAGGTCGAGATGGAGCTGACTTCGAGAAAGACGAACGTGTTGAACGCATCGCCCGTGACGACCATGCCCATCAGACCCGCGATCGAGAGCAACAGCGCCGCGTAGAAGGGCGGACCCCGGCGCTCGGACACTTCCGCGCGGACGGCGGGCTCGGAATAGACCATGGACAGCACGGCCATCGCCGCGATCAGCAGCAGGATCGGCGCGTTCAGCGCGTCGATGCGAAGGCTGATCCCATGCGGCGGGGCCCAGCCACCCATCTCGTAGATGAACTCGCCCAGCGAGCCTTGCGTCTGCAGGACGACCATGGCGGCGAACGCCACGGCGGAAACGACGGCCAGGCTGACAACCCAAGCCACGCCGCGCGTCTTGGGCAGAAGGGTGACGAACGCCGCCATGATGAGCGGCAGGATGATCGCGAATGCGACGCCGTGTGAAGCGAGCCAGCTCACGCCATGTCTCCTTCAGGGGCCGCAGGGGCGTCGGCTTCAACGCCTTCGAGATTGTACAACCGGTCGGCCGCTTCGATCGTGTCCATTTCGATCGCGCCGTAGACTTCGCGGATGCGCACCGTCAGGGCAAGACCGATGGCGAGCGTTGCCACACCCACCACGATGGCGGTCAGGATCAGAACGTGCGGCAGCGGGTTGGAGTAGAGAATCTCGCTCCCCTGCCCCGGCAAGGCATAGGACTTGCCCGACGCGGCCAACAGGACCGGCTCGGTGAAGGCGGTGTATTCGTCATAGCCGCTCTTGGTCGTGGGGTCGTATTCGAGGATGGGCGGCTGCCCGGACGCCACCTTGCCCAGCGTGATGTAGAGCAGGAAGACGCTCGTCTGGAAGATAGAGAGACCGGCGAGCTTCTTGATCAGGTTGCGCGAGGCATAGACCACGTAGAGCCCGGTCATCATCAGGATGATGACGACGTAGTAGTTAAAGTGGGAAAACAGGAAATCCATGGTTCGGTCTGCCTTACCAGTCCTGGTCTTCGATCTGCGGCTGGCGAGAGCCGAACCCGTAGAAGATAGCGAGCATGACGGAGGTCACGGTCGCGAACACGCCGAGCTCGACCGCGATGATGCCCCAGTGCTGGCCCGCAATCGAATCGTAGCCCAGCACGCTGTAGTTCAGGAACTCCGCGCCCATCAGCCATGTCGCGACGCCCGTCCCGCCGTAGAGGAACACGCCCAGGCTCATGCCGAAGCGGATCAGCGTCGGCGGGAAGGCGCGCTTGGCCGCGTCCAGTCCGAAGATGAGCGAATAGAGGATGACGGAGGCCGCGAGGATCACCCCGGCCTGGAACCCTCCGCCGGGCCCGTATTCGCCGTGGAACTGAACGTAGAAGGCGAACAGCGCGATGAGCGGGATAAGGAACTTCGCGATGACGCGAAGCAGAACATGCGGGTCCTGGTTCATGACGCGCCTCCCGCGCTCGGAGACGGCTCGAACCGGGTGACGGACGGCGGAGAGCCCAAATCGGCCTTCGGCACGACCTTGATTTCGTCGGCGCGCACGGGTGCGGCCGGAGCCGTCACGGGAGGCAGCTCACGCACGCCGTCCGGCGCGGACGGGTCGGACAGGCGACGCCCTACGACCCGCGCACGGTGACCGCCCGCGCGGCCATCCATGCCGAGCAGCAGCATCACGCCCAGACCGGCGGCGAAGATCACGACAACCTCGCCAAACGTATCGTAGCCCCGGTAGGAGGCGAGAACCGCCGTCACAACGTTGGGAATGTCCACTTCGACCGCCGTCTTGGCGAGGTAGTCCGTGCCGACATAGGAATTGGCCGGGCTGTTCGCGTCGCCATAGGCCGGAAGGTCCGGAACGGCGTAGAGCATGGCCGCGCCCGCAATGATCACGACGGCCAGCGGACCCCATTGACGCCCCTTGGTCAGGGGCGCGGATTGCCGGTCGGCCAACAGCATGGCGGCCAGCATGAGCACGGTGGAGATGCCTGCACCCACGGCGGCTTCGGTAAAGGCCACGTCGACCGCATCCAGCGTGACGAACCAGGCTGCCGCCACGAGCGAATAAACGCCCTGCAGCATGACGATGGCGAACAGCGAGCGCATCCGCACGATGGCGAAGGCCACGATAACGAGCACGCTGAGCAGCGCTACGTCCAGCAGGAGCGTGGAAATAATCGGAGAGGTCGGGACGGCTTGGATCACAGGACCCCCTCTTGGAAACGGCTGGTTTTCGACTCCCCCATCACGACGCCTACTCCTCCAGCGCCGGCGCTTTCCAGCGTCCGAGCTTCGGCTTTTCGCCCGAGCGGTAGGCGGCGTGGGCGATGGCGTGGGCGTTGGCGTCCTGCGCTATGAAGACGGCACT
>CAYULR010000110.1:3582-5459 GCA_964445685.1 uncultured Algimonas sp. | reverse complement strand
ATGGCGTGGGGAGAGGTCGGCGTGGAGATGAACAGGAAGAAGGCCACGAGCAGAAGCTTGGCAATCACCTGCCAGCTGTCCGACTGCAGGATCAGCGCAAACAGGATCAGTTCCGCGCCGAGCGTATCGGTCACACCGGCCGCATGGAGGCGCGTGTAGAAGTCAGGCAGGCGGATCACGCCGACGGACCCGGCAATGACGAAGAACAGGCCTGAGAAAAGGCTGGCGACCGTGACGATGTCGAGCAGATTTTCGATCAGGAAGCCCCAATCGATCGCGGCGCGGGCCGTTTCGGTCGTGGCCGGGTCGGCCGCCATCATGAGGAGCGCCGCGATCATGCGTCCGTCTCCTCGTCCTGGGCCGGGTCGAGCCCCACCGTCAGCGTGCCGTAGCTGAAGAATTTCAGCACGGCGATCGTCGCGATGAAGTTCATCAACGCGTAGAGCAGCGCGATGTCGATCCCGTCGGGACGGTCGATGATGAAACAGAACACGCACAGGAACAGCACGGTCTTGGTCCCGAAACTGTTCAGCGCCAGCAGGCGGTCATAGAGGGACGGCCCGCCGATGAGACGAGTCAGCATCAGCACCATCGCAACGACCAGGAACAGGGTCGCGGCCAACATGATGTAGGGCATGGGATCGCGCACGGCATCAATCATCGGATCAATCCTCCCCCACGGCCCAGGCAGAGCGGTCGCCCATGTCGGCGAAGTCGTCCGGGTCGCTCATCTCTTCGAGCAGCGCGTGGACGAGGATGTGGTCGTCCTCCATGCTGACGCTGACCGTGCCGGGCGTCAGGGTGATGGAGTTGGCGAACATGGTCCGGGCGATGTCGGACTTGCCGGCCGTCGGTATCTTGGTGAGCGTCGGCGTGACTTCGAGATCGGGCGACAGGATCTGGCGCACCACGGCGAGGTTCGCCTTGATGACTTCCCCGAACAGCCAGACGAAATAGGCGAGTGTCGTATGAATGGACGCGTAGGGCGCGGTTTCGCGGTCCAGCAGCTTCATGCGCCCCGTGATGATCACGGTCAGCACGATGGAGATCGCGCCCAGCGTCAGCAATATCGGCTTGGTAAAGCCCGACAAGACCCACCAGGTTGCGGCCAGGGCGAAGAGCAGGATGATGGCAAAGCGCAGCATTGCCCCGGCTGTTAGCGAAAGGTTACCAAGCGTTAAAGACCTAAAACGGGGCTTTTCCCCAACTCATCCTGCGTCAACCCGCCACTTCGTACAGCACGATCATGTGACCGTCCGGATCGATGAAGGACACTTCCGTGAAGGTGAACTCCGTTCCGCCGGACACGCGCGGCTCCGTCATCTCCAGGCCCATCGCGTCCAGCCGCTCCATGATGCGGTCCAGCCCGCTGACCCCGATGACGACCGTGGACATGTAGGGCGCGCGGTCCACGGGGCGCGGCAACGGCACGTTCTTCACCTCCGTCAGACCCAGCACGCGGTCTTCCATCGCTTCGCCCAGATAGGTGTAGCGCATCCGCCCTTCCGGCGGGATGGCGAAGACGGGATAGGAATAGCTGTCCGGCGCGCTGGTGCTGACGGGCGCGGCCTCGAAGCCGAGAATGTCGCGGTAGATCGTCAGCGAACGCTCCATATCCGCCACGAGCAGGTTGGGCCGTTTCACGTGCGGGTAGTCGAACTGCGTGATCTTCGCGGTGACCGGACCGCCCGGAGTGGCGGGCGGTGCCGGAGCCGTGGCACAGGCGGACAGGATGAGGGCGGAAGCAAGCAGGGCGTATTTCATGCGCCCTCCCCTACGGCCCGGCTCGCCCCCGCGCTTTGACCTGTCTTCAACCCTGTGGCAGCCCGCCCCCATGGACGAGACACAGGACATGGATGATGGGTTTCAGGACAAAG
>CAYULR010000110.1:0-3556 GCA_964445685.1 uncultured Algimonas sp. | reverse complement strand
ACTATCTGATGAGCCCGCGTATGCGGGCGCGCCGCGTGCTGGACCTGAAGGCCGGACGCGGGGCCAAGGCTCTCGACGCCTTCCTGTCCAAACGGTCGCGCGGCCGGGTGAAAGCGCTGCGCACCTATGCGCTGGTCAACCAGGAACAGGCCGCCGCCGCCTTGCGCATGACGGTCATCGCCAACGCGACCATCCCGATCGCCTTCGTCACAGTGCTGACGCAGATTTCGGACGGGCAGATCTGGGCTTCGGCAACGCTCTGGGACGGCGTGCGGGATTTGTATGTCGAAGACCCCGTCTTTTTCGGATTTCTCGCCGCGGTCTGCCTGCTCAGCTTTTTCGTTCTGTTCTGGCTGTTGGCCTATAGCGCCACGCGCATGGGACAAGCACGCGACGTCCGGCACTGCATCGACCTGCATGTCGCGGAACGGGGGGTGTTCTTCGGGCTGGAAGACGAGGCAGAGCTGCCCTGACGGCTTGCAGAGGGACGGATCAGATCCGCTGCCGCGCTTCCTTGTCGCTCTCCAGCTTTTTCAACAGGTCGTCGAAGATCTCTCCGCTGTCGCCACCGCCGAACATCGTCGCGCCCGACGAGTAGGTCGTGCCGAACGATTCCGCCGCCGTGTAGACCTGCGCCACGCCCGACAGGAAATCCTCGCGCGTCAGCGTCGGCAGGGGCCGCAGAAAGGTCGCCAGAACCTGGCCGTTCGCCACCGCATAGCGGGCATCCAGCGCGGAGTCGTAATTCGCCTGGCTCATGCGCATCAGGATGTCTTCGGTCAGCAGCTCCGCCGGCAGGATCGGCGTGATCAGCCGCATCCGGCCCGCTGTCTCGTCGAAAACCAGGACGATCTGGCGTCCCTGCAACGTGAAGACCGCGCCATTGCCTTCGGCCCGGACCTCGTCGTCGAAGCTGCGAACGATGGCGACCAGCGCTTTGCCCGTCATCTTGGCGGCCGTCTCGGCCTGCGCCTCCCCGTCCTTGGGCGGCGCGTCCTGCGCGCAGGCTGGGACAGAGCTTAGGAGAAGGACGGCGAAGATCAGGAGCGCAACATGCGACCGTCATTGCGCGCCTTGCGACCGGGCGCAAACCACGCTGTTGTGAGCGTCGCTTGAACCGCGCCGCCTGCCCTGCTAGCGCGGGACCATGCGTCAGATCATTCGAATTATCACCCCGATACGCGCCCGCTAAGGCGGTGGCCCGTATCGGCTGTTTCGAACTTTCCAGACTCCTACTTTTCCAAAGACATTCCCAATGACTGATTCACAGCGCGACTACCGCGACACGCTCTTCCTGCCGAAGACGGACTTCCCCATGCGCGCCGGCCTGCCCAAGGCCGAACCGAAATGGCTGGAACAGTGGAACGAGATGCGCCTCTACGAGACGCTGCGCGAACGCTCCAAGGGCCGCCCGCAATACTGCCTGCATGACGGCCCGCCCTACGCGAACGGCCACATCCACATGGGCACGGCGCTGAACAAGATCCACAAGGACATCGTGAACCGGTCCCACCAGATGGCCGGGTTCGACGCCAACTACGTTCCCGGCTGGGACTGCCACGGCCTGCCGATCGAATGGAAGGTCGAGGAAGAATACCGCGCCAAGGGCAAGTCCAAGGAAGACGTGCCCGCGAGCGAGTTCCGCGCCCGCTGCCGGGAATACGCCCAGCACTGGCTCGACATCCAGCGCGAAGAATTCTGCCGCCTCGGCGTGGTGGGCGACTGGAAAAACCCCTACGTCACGATGCGCCCCGAAAGCGAAGCCGACATATGCGAAGAGCTGCTGAAGATCGCGGTGAGCGGCCAGCTCTACCGAGGCTCCAAGCCGATCATGTGGAGCCCGGTCGAACAGACCGCACTGGCCGAAGCGGAGGTGGAGTATCACGACAAAAAAGGGACGCAGATATACGTGCGGTTCCCGGTCCGAGATTCATCCGATCAGACGGCCCTCGTCATCTGGACCACCACGCCTTGGACGATCCCAACCAACCGCGCAGTCTCCTACTCGACTTCCATCGCCTACGGCCTCTACGAGATCACCGAACTCGGCGACCCGGGCTTCCCGCTCGGCCAGAAAGTCGGCGACAAACTCATTGTCGCGGACAAGCTCTGGGAGGACCTCGCAAAGTCCAGCCACATCACGGCCAGCACCCGCCTGCGCGCGGTCGAGGCGGATGAACTGGACGCGCTCGTCCTCTCCCACCCGCTGAATGGAACCGTCGAAGGCTTCGACTACCCCATCCCCCTTCTCGCGGGCGACCACGTCACGGACGATGCAGGCACCGGCTTTGTCCATACCGCGCCGTCCCACGGCGAGGACGACTTCAATGTCTGGATGAGCAACACGGACAAGGTCGAGGCGCTCGGCGCGGACGCCGCCGTGCCCATGACGCTGGACGATGCAGGCTGCTACACGGACGTCGTCGGCGAGCGCTTTGCGGGCCTCGACGTCATCCGCACGTCGGGCAAGAAGCGCGGGCAGGACGGCAAGGCCAACCCCGAAGTCATCAAGGCGCTGGTGGAAGCGGGCAACCTGCTCGCCCGCGCGCCGATCACGGTGCGGGATGCGCACTCGTGGCGCTCCAAGGCTCCCGTGCTGCGCCGCGCCACGCCGCAATGGTTCATCTCCATGTCCAAGGGCGGCCTGCGTGAAACCGCACTGGCCGAGATCGACAAGACGACCTTCTATCCGGAGCGCGGCCGCAACCGCCTGCGAACCATGGTCGAAGACCGCCCGGACTGGCTGATCAGCCGCCAGCGCGCCTGGGGCGTGCCGATCACCATCCTGCTGGACGCGGACGGCAAGCTCCACACGGAGCGCGACGATGCGGAACAGATCACCGCCCGCATTCTCGCCAAGGTGCGCGAACACGGCGTGGATGGCTGGTTCGACACGCCCGCCGAAGAGTTCATTAACGAGCCCGGCTGGACGAAGGTCACCGACATTCTCGACGTCTGGTTCGACTCCGGCTGCACCCACGCCTTCTGCCTGAAGCAGCGCGACGACCTGCCGGACCGCGCGGACCTCTATCTCGAAGGCTCCGACCAGCACCGCGGCTGGTTCCAGTCGAGCCTGCTGGAAAGCTCCGCCGTCTACGGCCAAGCGCCCTACAAGGCGGTTATGACGGACGGTTTCGTCGTGGACGAGAAGGGCCTGAAAATGTCCAAATCGCTCGGCAATACGATGAGCCCGCTGGACATTGCCAACCAGTTCGGCGTGGACATCCTCCGCCTCTGGGTCGCGAGTTCCGACGTCTATTCCGACCTGAAGATCGGCAAGGACATCATCCAGACCAATGTCGATGCGTACCGCAAGCTGCGCAATACGCTGCGCTATCTGGTGGGCGCGCTGGACGGCTATGACGAAGCGGACGCCGTGCCCTATGACGAGATGCCCGCGCTGGAACGCTGGGTGCTGCACCGCCTGCACGAGATCACGGGCAAGCACGGAAAGTGGGTCGAGGCGCACGAACACCGCCGCATCTACAGCGAGCTGTTCAATTTCTGCACCAACGACCTGTCGGCTTTCTACTTCGACATCCGCAAGGACGCGCTT
>CAYULR010000109.1:0-7994 GCA_964445685.1 uncultured Algimonas sp. | reverse complement strand
ATCCCGTTCCGCTTGATCTGTTCGAGACATCGCTTTCGACATTGAGGCCTTGCGAGAGGTCGGACGATGTCGGCTGCGTCGCCGCCTTTGGGACGTTCACGCCAAACGAAAACGATATCGCGGAACGGTTCACGGAACGCCTGCTCGTCCATGACGGAACGGACTATGAAAGCGTGTCCGGGCGCGAAGTCCTTTGTATCAACCCACTGAATTGGAGCCGTGCGGGCGTTTACATACCCGAGCGCTTCCATCTGGGCGGCGTGGCGGCGGAGGGGCTGGAGCCCGACATCCGCCCCGCACCGAGCCCGAACCAGGTCGGCGCGGAATGCCGGGATGGGACGCTACGCGTCGACCGTCCGCGCTCACGCTCCTTCCGCCGCCCGCTCCAGGTGGGCATGAAGTTCCGGACCCTGCCGTCGAACCTGTTCTACGAAGACTTAAAGCAGAACGCCGTGCAACGCGTCGAGGCGCTCGTCGCCACCGGCACGCTGCCGAAGCGGGCGGCGCGTCTGGAGGGGTTCGATGTCATCGACATCGACGACGCGCCCGTCGTGCCCGCCACGGACCGCCCACCGACTTCACGATTATCTGAACCCGATAGGCGCTAGAAATATCGCATCCGGACTGGCATGGGCGACCCATGAAAGCTTCGTCCGTCATCGACCTTATCGGCAACACGCCCCTGCTTAAAATGCAGGACGCCTCGAAAATGACGGGGTGCGAAATCTACGGCAAAGCGGAGTTCCTGAATCCCGGCCAATCGGTGAAAGACCGCGCCGCGCTCTGGATCGTGCGCGACGCGGAAGCGCGCGGCGTTCTGCGGCCCGGCGGGGTCGTCGTGGAAGGCACGGCGGGCAATACGGGCATCGGCCTCGCCATGGTCTGCTCCGCGCTTGGTTACCGCTGCAAGATCGTCATGCCTCGCACGCAAAGCCAGGAAAAGAAGGACGCGGTGAAGCTGCTCGGCGCGGAACTGATCGAAGTCGACGCCGTCCCCTACGCCAATCCCGGCAATTATGTTCACGTGTCGGAACGCCTCGCCAAGGAACTGGCAGACACGGAACCGAACGGCGCGGTCTGGGCGAACCAGTTCGACAACACCGCCAACCGCCAGTCGCACATCGACACCACGGCCGAAGAGGTCTGGTCGCAAACCGAGGGCAAGGTGGACGGCTTCGTCTGCGCGGTCGGATCCGGCGGGACGTTGGGCGGCATGTCCATCGGTCTGAAAGCCAAGAACCCGGACGTGAAGATCGGCCTCGCCGACCCGCACGGCTCAAAGATGTTTTCCTACTACACAAGCGGCGAGCTGGAGACCGAAGGCAACTCCATCACCGAAGGCATCGGACAGGGCCGCATCACGGCCAACCTGCAGGACGTCATCGTCGACAGCGCCTACCGCATTAGCGATACGGAAGCGTTGCAGATCATTTTCGAACTTAACCAGCTCGAAGGCATCTGCCTCGGCGGTTCGTCTGGCATCAACATTGCGGGCGCCATCCACATGGCGCGCGAGCTAGGGCCGGGCCACACCATCGTGACGATCCTGTGCGATTATGGGCAGCGGTACCAGTCCAAGGTCTACAATCCGGAATTCCTGGCCGAGAAAGGCCTGCCGGTCCCGTGCTGGCTTTGATCCCCGGAACGACCGGCGCGGATGATGCAATCCGTTCGACGCAAGGCGCGGGCACGACGCAACTGGTCGACGCGACCTGGGCCTTTCCCGGCGGCAGCGGCGACGCCGAGCTGACGCCTTATTTGCTGGGCACGAACGCGTCTGTCGACTGCAAAGCCATAAAGGCCGCCCCCCTGTCCGAACGCCTCGACGTCGCAGCGAAGGAGTTCGGCAAAGCCGGGTTGAACGATCCGGACATGTTGGACGTCTATGACCGTCTCGGCCTGTTCAGCGCGCCGTGGGTCTGGTGGATGCTTTGCAGCTTCGGTTACCAGCCCAATCTCGTGCAAGGCTGGACGGAGGACCTTGTGGACACACCAAGGCTCAATTCACCCCGGACATTCAACGTTCGCCATAAAGCGGATCTGAACGCGACGAAGCGGGATGTGCTGGAGGCTCTGTCATCAGACGTACAGATCGTGGACGCCCGCTCTGCTGCGCGCTTTGCGGGCACGGCTCCGGAGCCCCGGGCGGGCAGCCGATCCGGTCACATGCCGGGCGCGAAAAACGTGCCTTTTCCTAGCCTGAAGGATCCCGCGCAAACCTACGCATTCAAAGGGAAAGCAGACCTTCTGGCGCTGTTTTACGACGCGGGCATCGACTTGGCGAAACCCATTATCACGACATGTGGGTCGGGCGTCACCGCGTCCGGTCTCGCCTTTTGCCTGCTTACGGCCGGGGTCACGGACATCCGTGTCTATCAAGGATCATGGGCGGAATGGGGTCAGGACGACAGCCTGCCCGTGGAGGTCTCGGCATGACGAGCAAGCAGACAAAATTCGCCCATATGGGCCGCCCCACGCCAGAGCTGGGCACGCCCGTCAATCCGCCGCTCGACCGGGCCTCCACGCTTCTGTTCGAAAAGTCGGAAGACCTCTATCGCACGGATATCCGCGGATATGGCCGTCACGGCACAGGCGTTCACGACGCGCTGAAATCGCTCTTCACCGAACTGGAAGTTGGCGCGGCGGCGCAATTCTACCCGTCCGGCGTCATGGCCTGCACCCTGCCAGCGCTCAGTTTTCTGCGGCCCGGTGACCATGTGCTCCTGACCGACAGCGCCTACGGCCCGACGCGTCAATTCTGCCAGACGTTCTTGAAACAGATGGGCGTGGAGACGGACTTGTTCGATCCGCACGCCGGCGCTGATATCGCCTCGCTTTTCCGGGACACGACTCGGGTCATCCTGCTGGAAAGCCCGGGCTCCCTCACCTTCGAAATCCAGGACGTCCCAGCCATTTCCAAGGCGGCATCCAAACGTGGCATCGTCACAATCGTCGACAATACATGGTCGGCCGGGCTGACCTGCAATCCGCTGAAGCTAGGCGCGGATATCGTGACCCACTCGGCGACCAAGTATTTTGGCGGCCATGGCGACCTGCTCTTCGGTGCTGCCATTTGCGCGGACGAGGTTCACGCGAAGAAACTCGCCGCCACGGCCAAGCAACTGGGCGTGGCGAGCTCGCCCGACGATGCATACCAGGTTCTGCGCGGTTTCCGGTCCGTCCACACGCGCTTCCGGCAACAGGAAGAGACCGCCCTTCGCTTGGCGCAGCACTTCCAGGGCCATGCCAAGGTCGTGGACGTGCTTCATCCAGCTCTGGCGTCCCATCCGGATCATGCCCTCTGGTCACGCGACTTCGACGGCGCGGGGTGCCTGTTCAGCGTCGTCCTCACCCCGCAGAAGACAAAGGACGTCGATGCTTTCATTGACGCGCTGGGCCTCTTTGGGATCGGCTTTTCCTATGGCGGTTTCGAAAGCCTCGCCATTCACTGCGACCCGCAACTCAAACGCCGTTTCGGCGAGCCCTTTGAGGGCCCGATTGTGCGGTTCGCTTGCGGACTGGAAAGCGCGGACGACCTGATCGCCGACGTGGAGCAAGCCATTGCCAAATTGGTGTAGCCTCCTCTGGACCACGACGAAGCTCGCAGTGCTTGCAGGCGTCGTCGCACTGGGCTCCTGCTCCACGACGCGCACGATCCTGCAACAGGCCCCGACCGATGTTCCCAAGGGCTGGGCTCCCGAGGCGTCGCAGCCCTTGGACGCCGCCTATGTCCGCGCGAAGCTGCAATCCGAAATCTACGGTCCGGTCCAGTCCAATCCCAGCGTCGCCGTCGAAGACTATGGCGTGCTAGAAGTCGGCGCGCTGGGCGGCACGGCCAACCTCTACCAATGGCGGCTCGCCCTCACCTATGGCGACGTCACGCGCCCTCTGGACCTTGTCCTGACTCTACCAGCAGCCCAGCCCGACGCGTCGGTTATATTGGCACAGAACTTCTGCCCGAATGACGATGTCGTCCCTGACCTAGGCGTGCGGGCGCCGGACGGAGCGGGCTTCGATTGTTCCGGCGGGGGTGTCTTCGGAATGCTGATGACGCAGGTCTTTGGGCGCTACATCGTCAAAGCACCCCTTAAGGACATTGTCGCGCGCGGCTATGGCTATGCAGCGATGTACCCGTCGCAGCTCGTCCCCGACAGCGCGACGCGCGGCACGGCGCTGCTGGACGAGATGTTTCCGGGCGAAACCAACCGACCGGGTGCGCTCGCGGTCTGGTCGGAACTGTTCGCAGTTGTGGCGGACCTGATCGAGCAGCAGCATGGCGATCACGGTTTCGCCGCCTATGGCCATTCCCGGTTCGGGAAGACCGCTTTGCTGGCCGGGGCGTGGTCGGACAGGATCGACGCGGTCATCGCCCACCAGAGCGGGACACTGGGCGCGTCGAACCTGACGGACGGTACGGGCGAACCGCTGGAGGCGCTTGTCGCGCAATACCCGCACTGGGCCACGCCAGACTTGGCAAGCACCGCGCAGACCCCGTCCGCCTTACCCGTGGGAGCCAGCGATCTGCTTTCGCTCCTGGACGACAAACCCGTCCTGCTGGGCAACGCCCGGCGCGATGTGTGGTCCGATCCGTGGGGCGCGTTCACGGCCGCGAAGACCGCATGGGGCACGACGTTCGACGCCGCGCGTCCCGACGACTTCCAGCCCACTAGCAACAAAGCCTACTGGCTCCGGCCCGGAACGCACGGCGTGGTCAAGGAAGACTGGCCAGCCTTCCTCGACTTTCTGGATGCCCAAATGAAAACGGGCGCGCAGATTGCGCGCCCGTGACATTGGCGACCCCGGGAGGACTTGAACCCCCAACCTGCAGATTAGAAGTCAGCTGCTCTATCCAGTTGAGCTACGGGGCCTAACTCCCTGAAACGTCAGTGCGTCCAGGGAAGTTTTCTGTCGAATGCAAAGTTGTCCGAATAGGACCGCGTGATGCGTTTCGTTTCCTGCGATCCGTGCACGCGGTGCGCGATGCCGTTGGCCTTGGCGTAGGATACGGCCTCTTCCAGCGTACCGAACGTCATGCGGATCTGCTCCCGCGTGTCGGTCGAGATCGCATTGCCGGTCAGCGGATCGATTGCGCGCGGTTCATCCGACTCGAACTCGAGAATCCAGTGATGCGTCTTGGCGCGGCCCGAACTCATGGCCGAAGGGCGCGGTCTGTAGATCTTGGCGTACATAGGGGCGCGATAGACGGCTGCACCGTTCAGTGCAAGACACGCAAGACGGTCGCGGTGAAGGCAAATGGCCTCAGTCGTTCTGGTGGAAAGCGCTGTTCAGCATCCGCTTTACATCGTTGATCGAGCTGCCCTTAGACGTCGCGGCACGCAGCTTGGCGCGGATCGTGTCCAGATCTTCCCTTGGAGCCTCCTGCCTGGGCGGCATGGCCTGCTGCCGCAAGGACGGGGCGTCCGCGACGCGTTGCGCCAAGGACTGTTGCGGAGGCGCCGTCGGACGCGGGGCGACGGCAGGCGCGGCGCCCTCCCGCGGGGCATGGGTCCGGGTTTTCCAGCTAGTATAGACGCTTTCGAGCTTTTGCGGCGTGATCGTGTCCCTTGCCCACAAGGCGGAGAAGGACGCGCTGGAGCTGTGGGGCCTGTACTCTTCGGCCAGCGTGTTCAGCAGCACGCGCATCGGCATATTGACGGCTTCGCCGAACACCATGGCTTCGGCCGTGCCGAGCGATGGCAGGAAGGTCAGCAGCTCCGCCGCGCCGTCCGGGACGGCCGCGCGGACAAAATTCTGATCCACCTCGTTGGACAGGCGCATCGAGAAGACGGTCGAGCATTGCGACAGGGTGCTGGGCTCAAGCTCCGATGGGCGCTGGGAGATGATGCCCAGCGAAACGCCGTACTTACGGCCTTCCTTGGCGATCCGCGAGATGATCCGGCGCGTGGCGTGGAAGCCGAGATTCTGGTCGCGGGGGATGTAGCGGTGCGCCTCTTCGCAGACGAGAAGGATCGGAATCGACCGGTTCGACCAGGACGCTACTTCGAAAGCCAGACGGCTGACGACGGAGACCACGACGTTGAGGGTCTCGGTCGGGATGGACGAAAAATCCAGGATCGAGATCGGTTTGCCCCCGACGGGAAGCCGGAAGATGCGGCCGACGATCTCTTCCAGAGGCCGGGGCTTGGCTTGGTTGCGGAAGATGAAGGCATAGCGCGGATCGGCGATCAGCGTCTGGATGCG
The DNA here is from genome assembly GCA_964445685.1 of uncultured Algimonas sp. GTDB lineage: Bacteria > Pseudomonadota > Alphaproteobacteria > Caulobacterales > Maricaulaceae > Litorimonas. Next base: position 1,793 of record CAYULR010000109.1, on the reverse strand, counting down.
GCGGTTCAGCCGTTTGTAGGGACCGAGGTTGGAGTTGTTCTCCAGCTTGCCCATCTCGTGGTTGATGATCTTCAACACGTCGCGGATGCGGTAGGGCACAGGACTGTCGAGGCTGATATGGGTTGCGCGCTGCAGCTCCATCTCGACATCGTCCAGCTTCACCTGTGCGCTGACGTCGTTGACCCGGGCGGCCCGGTCGAAGAGGCGCTTCGCGGTCAGGATGACGTCGTTGAGGATTTCCTGCTCTTCGCGGGCCTGGTCCTCGATGTCGGACGTCAGGAGCTCGACCGTCTCCACGAAGTCGAACATCCAGATCGGCAGGTCGAGCGTCTCGCCCGTGATGACTTCGGCGCGGTCGCCGAAGCTCTTGGAATATTCGTTGTGCGGGTCGAATAGGACGACGTGCGCGGCCGGGCTTTCTTTCAGGATCGCCTGCAGCACCAAGGCAACGGTGCAGGACTTGCCGGAGCCCGTGGAGCCGATGATGGCGAAATGCTTGGATAGCATATCGTCGATCCGCACACGGGCGGAGATGGACTTGTCCTGCTGCATCCGTCCTACTTCGATGGAGGGCGAATCCTCCTTGTTGAAGATCAGGCGGAGGTCCGACGCCGCCATCGTGTAGACGGCTTCGCCCAAGACGGGGAAGGTCCGGACCCCCCGGAAGAACTTGGTCTGGCGGGTGGTCGGGTTGGTCGTGATCTCGCCAAGGATGCTCAGGCGGGCGAGACAACCGTCACTCAGCCCTTCCCGGTCTGTTGTCTCTATCTCCAGCGACGACACCATGGCCACCACGATCGACGCGCTTGTCAGGATTTTCAGGATCGTGCCGATCTGCGCGAGGTTCAAACGGCCGTCGCGGATGATGGTCTTGTTGATCGAAATGACGGCTTCCGACGAGCCGACGGTCACGATTCGGCCGACCTCGATCTGGGCGGCGGGCCGGGCAGCGGGGGCAAAGCCGGGTTGCGGCTGTCGCTGCGATGGAATCGGTGGTGTCATAACGCCTGTCCTTCAGTCGCGACGCTAGGTCGACAGCGTTAAGACAGGCTTACAATTGGGTGACGTCTGGTCGGGGAGACTGGATTCGAACCAGCGACCCTCTGTTCCCAAAACAGATGCGCTACCAGGCTGCGCTACTCCCCGTTCCAGACGGGACGCGTCATAGACGGTTGGCGCGTCGGCGCAAGCGCCTAACTGCCGAAAAACGGGTGCTGCACAGTATCGCCGGGCTTGATGCCCAGCTCCAGCGCGCGGCCGCCCTTCAACTCGATCACGGACGCGACGACAGCTTCGGAGCTGGCGGAGCGCAGCTTGAAGGGCTGTGCCATGTGCTCGATCTTCAGGATCTCGCCGTTGGAGCGTACGAAGAGCAGATCGAGCGGGATGGCCGTGTTCTTCATCCAGATCGTGGCGATTTTCGGCTCGGCGAATTCGAAGATCATGCCTTCATCGTCGTCCATCTCGTCGCGCCACATCATGCCGCGCGCCTGCTGGTCGAGGGTCTTGGCCTCTTCCACCATAAATTCGTGCGTGGCGTTGTCGCTCACGATCGTCAGCGGAACCGGATCGCCGAAATCGACGACATCGTCCTGCGCAGTCTGCGCAAGGGCGGGCGTGGCCAGGAGGGCGAAAGCGAGAGAAAGAAGCGTGCGTTTCATGGCGGTGAGATAGACGCTCACGCGCGAACTGTCAGCCCCGAAGGACACTGCGAAAGCAAGGCTGGAAGGAAAAAGCAACTGGCAGTCCCTAGGGGAATCGAACCCCTCTTTCCAGGTTGAAAACCTGGCGTC